>CAZWXC010000089.1:3550-8020 GCA_964637935.1 uncultured Flavobacteriales bacterium
TCTGCCGGAAAATACCCAGCAAAGCTTGCTTGATAGGTATGCTTCTCACCATAACCAGTTCCACCTGTATGATTGGTTCTGGCAATACGCGCAGTACCCGTTTTACCAGCGATTTTGTAGTTATTGTTTTTGAGATTCTCGGCAGTACCATAGTTCACCACAGCTTCCATCATGCGCTGCGCATCCTTTGCGGTGCGTGCTGAACAAATGTGTTCATCGATAACCTCGGTTTCAAATTCCTTAATCACCGAGCTTTTGTCAGTAATCATGCGCACAAACCTTGGCTTCACCATCACACCGTTGTTTGCAATAGCATTGTAATAAGTAAGGATCTGAAGTGGTGTCATTTTCACCTCGTAGCCAATGCTCGACCACAGGTACGAAATCAAACTCCAACTTGGGTCTGAAGGATCTTTGATTAATGGCGCGCCTTCGCCTTCAATTTCAATATCAAGCTTATTGCCAACATGTTGTTTGCGCAAGCCTTGGATAAATTTCTCTGGTTGTTTGGTGTAGTACTTTTCAATCACTCGCATCACACCGATGTTTGATGAGTAAGCAAATGCTTGCTCAATAGAAATTTTACCGTACCCATCTTCCTTGGAGTCACGCATCAATTCACCATGAAATTCTGCTCGGCCATTTCCAGCATCTACACTATCTTCTATATTAATGTATCCATCTTCGAGCGCGGCTATTAAAGAAGGTAATTTAAAAGTTGACCCTGGCTCAGCGCTTTCGCCAATGGCATAGTTGTAAAACTCCCAGTAATCGCCATCTTCATCTCTACTCAAGTTGGCAATGGCCTTGATTTCGCCTGTTGCCACCTCCATTAAAATCACGCAACCGTGGTGGGCGTCATTCTTTTGAAGTTGTTTTAATAAGGCATTTTCTGCAACATCTTGAATATTAAGATTGATGGTAGTGTGTAAATCGTAGCCATCTTGTGGTTCAATTTCGTTGTCATCATTGATTGGCATCCACTGCCCACCAGATAGTTTTTGCATCAAGCGTTTTCCACTCACTCCGCTCAGCTCTTTAGTATAAGCACCTTCTAAACCCACTGGCGCCATGTCTTCACGCTCGTAGCCAATGGTTCTGGCAGCCAACATTCTAAAAGGCTTTTCTCTTCTATTCTGCTGCAACACAATAAGTCCACCACGATATCTACCACGATTAAATATGGGATAATCGCGCAATTCTTTCATTTGATGGTAGCGTACCTTTCTCTTAATCAGATGATAGCGTTCTTCGTTTTGGCGAGCAGTCGTTAATTCTTGCTGCCATTCATCAGCAGATTTTTCTCTGAATAGTTGAGACAAACGCAGGCACAAAGAATCAATATCGGTTTGAAAAATCTCATCTGTGAGACCATCAGCCATCATATCCATGCGCACCTCATAAATAGGAACAGATGTAGCCATCATGCTACCATCATCAGAATATATATTACCACGAACCGCATCAATATCTCTGTATACTGTGGTGTAATTATCCGCCATCTCGCGCCACTTATCACCTTCTACCAACTGAATCACCAACACACGACCAACTATGGCTATAGCAAGCAAAACCACACCCAAATACATGATGTATGATCTGTTTAACACTTCCTTATTTGCCTTGTCGCTCATTAATTAATGCTCTTCAATTCTTTGGTTGACACTTCTATTTTCTTGGGTGGATCAAATGATTCTTCCAAACCCATGCTTCTATCCGAAATGATTTTCTTCAATTCAGATTCTATGATGGTGTTGTTCAATTCGCTCTTAATGCTGATTTGCTCAGAGCGCAATTCTTTTATCTCAATTTGTGTTTTACTAATGCTTCGTACCAGCGATTCAGCCAAATAACCATTAGCGATATAAACCAAACCCAAACCAGCTAAGAAGAGCGTAAACGGCAAATGCCTAACTACCACATCTTGAGTAAGCAGATTACCGCTCATCAATGCCGCAAAGGCGTTTTGCTTCTTTTCTTTCTTTTCGGCTTTTGGCTCCATTTATCGCTTCTTACCTATTCTCATTTTGGCGCTTCGCGCTCTTGGGTTTCTTTCTATTTCTTCGTCCGAAGGCACTACTACTTTTCCTACAGGATCCATAGTTCTTTCAATGTTTCCGAACACGTCTTTCGCAAGCTTATCTTCAAAATTTCCGCTTCTAAAAAAGTGCTTTACCAAACGATCTTCTAGCGAGTGATAACTCATCACAACCGCCAAACCATCTTGCTTCAGCACATCTGGCAGCAGCATTAAAAAAGCCTCCAAAACACCCATCTCATCATTAACTTCAATGCGAAGCGCTTGAAAGATTTTTGTCAATTCAGATTTTTGCTTTCGCTCTGGAACTGCCTTTCTGATCAAATCAGCTAAATCACCGGTGGTAACAAGTGGGGAAATCTCACGCTGGTCAACTATTTTCTTGGCAATCAAGCCAGCGAATGTGGTTTCACCATATTCACGGAAGATTCTCTTCAATTCAGTTTGATCAGCTTCGTTTACCAATTCTTTGGCAGAAATGGTCTGCGATTTATTCATTCGCATATCGAGCTCTGCATCAAATCGAAACGAAAAACCTCTATCAGCTTCGTCAAATTGAAAACCGCTAACTCCCAAATCAGCTATCACACCATCCACTTTCTCAACTCCACTTGCAGCTAAGAAATTTTTCATGAAGCGGAAATTAGCTTGACACAGCTTAAAGCGCGAATCGTTTGGAACATTGCGAAGCGCATCAGGATCTTGATCAAATGCGATTAGTCGGCCTTTTTCTGAAAGCTGAGACAGAATCACACTACTGTGACCCCCACCTCCAAAAGTTGCATCAACATAAACGCCATCAGGTTTCACCTTCAACGCCTCTACACCCTCATGTAAAAGAACTGTTGTGTGATACACCATCTTATTCAGCGTTAGATTCTGGATCTAAATCTCCCATCACCTCTTCAGCCAAATCAGCAAAGGCATCAGCATCTTGATTCATCACCTCTTCGTAACGGTCTTTACTCCACACCTCGATGCGATCTGCATAAGCAAAAAGCACAGCATCTTTTTCAATCCCAGCATATTTCATCAATGTTTTCGGAACCAAAACCCTTCCACTTGTATCAAGCGAAATGGTAGTAGCTCCGTTATGAAACTGGCGATAGAAAGCTCTATTCTTTGCCACGAAAAGGTTTAGCTTTTTGAGCCGAGTGGTAATCTTATCCCACTCATTTTGAGGATATAGAACCAAACAACCCTCAAATCCTCTATTCATTACAAACTGCTCATTTGCCGCAGGATCGAGCTGCTTCCTTAAGCCTGACGGCAAAAGAAATCTCGACTTGATGTCGAGCTTACACTCAAATTCTCCTAAAAAGCTGGGCATTAACTGGCTTTAATAATGAAGGCGTAAAAGTAAGTCATTTTACCCACAATTTTCCACATACACCCACTTTGTTGAAAAGTAATAAATTAATTTGACATATTTCACCATCAAAGTATTGTAATTACTAGCGTCAGCGAGGTGGGAAAATTTTCCCATAAAAGAGGTTTTTGAAAGAAGTTGCGGGATTATATGTTAACACTCGTATGTTTACACGCTTCACTTAGTGTAAGAAGTCAAACTTCAATTTCTTTACTTTTGAAGGCCACTAATAAGTCCGAAACAACCATGGACATTGAAATAAAAGAAGAAAACGGTTTTAGCTACATAGAACAAGGCGAAGGCGAACCACTAATTGTGCTTCACGGCCTTTTTGGTGCACTCAGTAATTTCAGGGGTGTATTCGAATATTTTTCAAAAAGATTCAGGGTAATCATTCCGATGTTGCCACTTTATACCATGCCAATCATTGACACCAACGTGAAAAATCTTTCGCGCTTTTTGGCGGACTTCATGGACTCAAAAAACATTTCAAAAGCGCACCTTTTAGGAAATTCGCTTGGTGGGCACGTGGCTCTTATTTACAGCGCAAAGCATTTAGACCGTGTAAAATCTTTGATCTTAACAGGCAGCAGCGGACTTTACGAAAACACACTTGGAGGTTCATTTCCAAAAAGAGGGAACTATGACTTTGTGAAGGAAAAAGTTGCAGTTACTTTTTACGATCCAAAGCACGCTACTAAAGACCTAGTGGATGAATGCTTTGAAATCGTAAATGACAAGGGTAAAACCATCAGAACCATTTCTTTAGCAAAATCGGCCATGCGACATAATATGGCTGGCGAAGTGCCAAAAATGAATGTTCCAACGTGCTTAATTTGGGGAAAAAACGACACGATAACTCCACCCGATGTAGCTGAAGAATTTCATGAACTTTTTCCTGATTCTGATCTTTTTTGGATTGACAAATGTGGTCATGCCCCGATGATGGAACATCCTGAAGAATTCAACAAAATTTTAGGAGAATGGCTTGATAAGCGATTCAATCCTGCAGCATAATGAATATTACCAAAGCAGAGTTTGCGACTAGCTCTTCCAAACCATC
>CAZWXC010000090.1:0-7975 GCA_964637935.1 uncultured Flavobacteriales bacterium
TGGCTATTGCCGTAACTTCAGTATTATCCCACGCATAGGTGTAATTTCCTGAACCACCATTCACTTGAACTTCAGCGGTTCCGTTTGCATCGCCAAAGCAAAGTACATCTGTACTATCAACCATGGTAAGTGAAATTCCTGTTGGGTTAGCAATCGTTTCACTCAAGATTATTGAGCAATTATTGAAATCAGTGATGGTAACTGTGTAAGTTCCGGCAGTTAAACCTGCATTTACATCGGTGAACACAGCATTGTTCCATTCATAAGAGTAAGGAGCTGTACCATCAATACCAAGAGCGGTCAGTTCGCCATCATTTCCACCGCCAGTACAAGTGATCGACTGCGTTTCTGTAATGGTTCCAGCAAGCTGTAATGGTTCTGTAATTACTACCGTATCTAGTGCATTACATACACCGCCATCAGTAACTGTTACAATATATTGACCAGCAGCAAGTCCTGTAATAGAAGCACCCGTTAAACCACCTGTCCAGTTGTATTGATATGCGCCCGAACCACCAGAGGCAACTGCTGAAGCACCACCATTTGTAAATCCGAAACATGTCGCATTACTATCAACATTGGCAATAACCGATAAGCCTGTTGCAGGTTGTGTTATCACTGCTGTTGCGTTTGCAACACAACCATTTAAATCGGTAACAGTCACTTCATAAGAACCAGCCGCTAAGTTCACAGACTTAAGCGTGTCTGATCCGTTTGGCCAAGCAATTATGTAAGGCGCAGATCCGCCTGTAATGCTTGAATATGCAATTCCATCTGTTCCACCAAAACAAGTGTTGGTATCTACTGAATCTATTGCCACAACTAATTGTGCAGGCTCGTCAATAGTAACAGAAGCACTGTCAATACAACCAGTTATTAAGTCAGTAACAATTACTTGATGGAATCCTGCCCACAACGCGATTGCCAAATCATTCGTCTCTCCATTTGACCAAGCATATGAATAATTGCCAGAACCACTGGTTGCCTCAACCAGTGCCGTTCCGTTTGTATCACCATTACATAATACGTCCGTGCTATCAATCATTGCCACTGCAAATGCTGATGGAGGCAACATATTATATGTTATTGAATCTTGACAACCATTCGCAACATCTGTTGCAACAACGGTGTAAGTTCCGGCTGTAAGTCCAGTGATCTGAGCTGTGTTAGCACCAGTATTCCAGCTATATGTAAATCCAAGTGAACCATCACCACCAGAAGCGGCAGCCAATAGCACACCATCATTTCCACCTCCTGCACAAGTGATTGGGGTTTCGGTAATTGCAATTAAGATCGAATCTCCATCAGAAATAACAACCGTATCAATCGTTGAACAAAGGTTAGCATCGGTTACCGTGACATAGTGCTCACCAGAATCTAGTAGCACAGCAGTTGCAGCAGTTTCGCCATTATCCCATGCATAGGTATAGTTTGGAGTTCCACCAGCCACATTTACCGTTGCGGTTCCATTGTTTCCACCTTGGCAAGTTGCGTCTGCAAGAGCTGAGAAAGTTAAAATCATGGTAGAAGGCTCAATTACTTGAACACTATCTTCAACGGTACAATTGTTACCATCTGTAACCGTTACGTAATACATTCCAGCAGACACTCCGCTCAACGTATCGTTATTAACTGCTGAACCATCCCAAGCAAAAGAGTAAGGCGTTGTTCCACCACTCACATTTGCTATAGCTGAGCCATTAGCCGAACCGCAGGTAGCATCAAGTGAGTCCATTGAAAGAACCAATGCAGGTGGAGAATCGATGAAAACAGTTTCTGTTCGGCTACAGCCAAAGCCAGTGGTGTATGTAACCTGATAAGTAAACCCTGGACAAAGCCCCGTAATAGATGCCGAAGTTCCCAATACAATCGGACTACCCTGCTGCTTCCATTCAATTGTACATCCAAAACAAAGAGGTGAACTTGAAGTAGCAGAACCATCACACGTTGTTGCGCAAGATGCATCAGTACCCGTTGCTGTTGCGGGTGGGGTAAAGTTTTCACTCACTGTTTCAGCAGCATTATTTGTACAGCCATTTGCGTCTACCACGGTTACTGTATAAGTTGAGTCTCCACACAAATTGGTAATGGTAGAAGAACCAGAAGAGATTTGGCTGGCACCGGTATTCCAAGTGTAAGTATATGGCGCAGTACCTCCTGAACCTGTTGCAGTAGCTGTACCATCACATGGACCGAAGCATGCGCTATTTGTGCTAGAAGTTGTTACGGTTAATGCAGATGGGTCTACTAATGTATCTGCAATGATGAAGGTACATCCGTTATTATCTTGTATAGTAATGTTATAAATACCAGCTGATAGTGAAACTGCAGTATCAGAAGTTGAAACATTTGGTGACCAAGCGTAAGTGTAGTTTGGAGTTCCACCACTTGCAAGCAGCGCTATTAACCCATCACTACCGCCATTACAAGTAGGATCATTTGAAGCTAATACCGTTGCAGAAACAGCTGTAGCTGGCTCAGCTATGGTAACAAAACTCGTATCAGAGCAACCATTTCCGTCAACAACAATCACATTGTAGTTTCCTGCTGCCAAACCAGTTTCTGTAGCTGCGGTGCCACCACTGCTCCAGGTAATAGAGATTGGCAATACGATGGCAGTGTGCGTTACTGTGGCTTGTCCATCATTTCCATTAAAACATGACACATCTTGATCAACAACTGCATTAGAAGTAAAACCAGCAGGAGTAGTTAATGTAGTGTCTAAGATTATTTCGCAACCTGTAGTAAGATCGGTTACTGTTACTTCATAGTAAACATTAACTGTTCCTGTAATGCTAGCTGTTGCGTCACCAGTATTCCAACTATAGCCGAAATTTCCAGATCCGTTTGAAGCTATTGCAGAAATAGTAGAAGTAGTAACTGCACATGTTACTGGAGTTGCATCTAACACAACATCTAATGTATCTGGATTATCTAAAACAAACTGAACTGTGTCGAAACAACCGTTTCCACTTGGATCAGTGATCGTTACAACATAAGATCCAGCGGCAAGGTCAGTTCTCACGCTATCTGTTCCTCCATCAGGCCAAGCATAATTGAAGTCTTGTCCGACAGGAATAAAGGCAACATAATCATTGGTTAATGAACTAGCTGTTGGGAATGGGTTTCTTCCAGTGACAGAATAACCATTTGTGCCTGTAGCGTTCTCAATACCAAATGTTCTTCCAGGTGAATTATCACCTGTTTTAGATGGAATATTAGTCGAGTGAAATTCTATAATATTAGAGCTTTCATGAAGAACAATCTGGAATGTTGTTATTGCAGAATTATCATTAAATGTTGGAACATTTTGATAACTCACTACTCTAATTCTGTTAGGTGCAATTCCTCCCAAATAGGTTTCTATGATCTCTGTATTTGTTGCTCCAGGGTTTAAATCGTCCCAGATACCAATCCATCTGTTTGGAAGGCCAGCGTTTGGAATAGCCACATTAGTGAACTGATTTGTTCCAGTATTGCTTCCAAGAACAATAAAGCCATTTGCGGATATTGCAAACTGTGTTTCAGTAGCTCCAAAGTAATTAAAGTTGAAACCAATGTTTTGTAAACCACTCGATCCGTCATCAGTTAAATTAAATTTATCTGAACCCTCCACATTGAAACCATATGGAGCAAAATCTGTTGTATTCTGAACTACCTCGTATTCAGTTGTAGATGCTGACGATTGTTGACCACCAAATCCGCGGATATAAGCGCGGCCATCATCGTTAGTACAACTTGGATCAAATGTCGAATCAAGAGAAACATATAAGTTGGTTGGATTTACGAGTGTAATTGCGGTTACCGTTTCGCAAAGGCTTGCATCTGTAATGGTAACAGAATAAGTCCCCCCTGCTATTGCAGTAAGACTTGTAGCCGTTGCACCTGTGGTTCCATTGCTCCAAGTATAATTTAATGCTCCTGTTCCACCGTTTGCGTTTACGGCAATGGCTCCATCTGATTCGCCATTACAAGAAACTTCGGTAGTAATAGAAGCATTCGCAATAAGCTCTGCAGGTTGAGTAATATCCACTACATCTGTTACCGTACATAAGTTTTGATCAGTAACTGTAACGGTGTATTGTCCTGAATCTAGACCAGTAATCGTTTGAGTAATGTCTCCGTTACTCCATGAATAATTTAAATTACCTGTGCCACCAGTTGCATTTGCAGTGGCCGTTCCTGACGCATTATCATAACAAATCAAGTCAGTGCCTGATGTTGTAAGTGAAATGGCTGAGGGTTCAGTAAGAACAAACGTTGAATCAACTGAACAAAGTGTAGCGTTGTCGGTGACTGTTACACTGTATGTTCCTGGTGCTAAGTTAGTTTGTGAATTGGTAGACCCTGCGATTGACCAAGTGTAAGAATATGTTGTTCCACCTGTTGGATTCAATGTAATTGAAGCGTCTGCAGCACCATTACAAAGTATGGTATCTACAACTGGATTCATCGTTATTGTAACACCAGGATTTAAGATTCTTGTATCCGATGAGGTACATCCGTTAGCATCGGTTAAGGTTACGGTGTAGCTACCTGAAGGCAATAAAGTAAGCGTGCTACTCGCTACACCCGCTGCAGTTGTTCCTTCGCTCCAAGCAAATGAATAAGGTGCAGTTCCGCCACCGTTTGTAAACGCTATAATTTGACCAGTTGAGTCACCAGCACACTGCACATTAGCTAAAACATTAGTAGAAACCAA
Organism: uncultured Flavobacteriales bacterium; assembly: GCA_964637935.1. Classification (GTDB taxonomy): domain Bacteria; phylum Bacteroidota; class Bacteroidia; order Flavobacteriales_G; family Salibacteraceae; genus SHAN690. The sequence goes on from CAZWXC010000090.1 coordinate 4,703, forward strand.
CAAAATGGTTGGTTCGGTAATAGGTGCACTTTGGGTTGCAGTACAACCATTGTTATCTGTTAAAGTAACATCATACGTTCCTACACTTAAGCCGCCAGCAATAGAATCTGTATCACCATTAGACCATAGAAATGAATATGGAGCAGCAGCATTTGCAACATTGATTACCGTTAAACTTCCATCGCTTAAACCAAAGCAAGAAACGTTGCTATCCGTTTGAATGGTAAATGTGATTGCTGGTCCAGCACCGTTGACAGTTGTTTGAGATAACACTTGGCAACCGTTGGCATCTGTTACAGTAACATTATATATGCCCGCTGTTAATCCAGTAAGAGCAGCGCTTGTACCTCCGTTGCTCCAAGCATAAGTATATGGAGTTGTGCCTCCTGAAGGAGTGGCAGTGGCAGTACCGTCAGTATTACCTGCACAAGTGATGTCTGTAGAATCCATTACTACAGTAAGAGCAGTGGGTTCCGTTAAAGTTTCTGTTGCCGTTGCAACACAACCATTGGCATCAGTAAGTGTCACGTCATAAGTGCCAGCGGCAAGACCACCAGCAATAGAATCAGCATCGGCATTGCTCCACAAGAAACTGTAAGGGTTCGTTCCTCCAGATGCTATTGCGGTTAAACTTCCGTCAGCTCCGGCATTACAAGAAACGTTGCTATCAATTTGAATAGACAACACAATTGCTGCAGGTTCTGATACCGTACCTTGGAAAACCTGCGTACATAAATTGGCATCGGTAACAGTAACATCATAAGTACCTGCAGACAATCCTGTTACCGAAGCTTGATTTAGTGGTGCTGTTCCTCCACTCCACATGTAAGTGTAAGATCCAGTTCCTCCAGTGATTGCTTGAATAGTCAACCCGCCATCGGCAAGTCCATTACATGATATGTTGCTATCAACAACAATAGTACCTGCAATTGCGGCTGGCTCAGGAATAACAGTATCTCCAACAACTAAACAACCATTGTTGTCAGTTACAGTTACATTATATGTAATTCCTGCACTAAGTCCAGTCACAGTTTGTAAGTTTCCTGCACCATTATCCCAATTAAAAGATGCATAAGGAGTTGAGCCACCTGTTACATTTACTGTAGCAGCACCATCCGCACCACCATTACAAATTACGCTGTCAACTGTGAACGTTAAGGACATTCCACTTAAAGGCTCATCAATTACGATGGTTGTAGTTACTTGGCAGCCATTATCATCCGTAATGGTCACACCATAGCTTCCTGCAATTAATGAAGTAATGGTGTCCGTTGTCCCTCCATTACTCCAGTTGTAGAAATAAGGCGAAGTACCACCAGCTGGAACTACCGCAGCAATACCATCATTACCACCAAAACAGCTAACATCCTGAGAGAACGTTGTAAAAGTTAAAGCCGTTGGTTCTGTAACAGTTGCTGTGTCAGTTGCTGTACAACCATTTGCGTCAGTCACTGTAACAATATAATCACCAGCAATCAAGCCGGTTGCAGTAGGACTAGTTTGACCATTGTCCCACAAATAGCTATAGTTAGTGGTTCCACCAGCTGCAGTTACAGTAGCTTCACCATCATTGCCACCAAAACAAGAAACATTGGAAGTATTCAAAGATGTCTTGTCAATAGACATAGCATATGGCAATGTTGATGAAGAAGGTAAGTCATTCCAAGCATGCGATCCACCTGTGAACTCAACATAATCTTCGTTACCTAAATTGTTTGGTTCTCCACCATTCCAGTTAAAATAAGTAGCTACCGTTCCGTCAACCCACACGAAAGTTCCTTCAGTTACTTCATCTGTTAATCCAATCCAACTGTTGCTAGGTAAAACCGAAGCAAAATAGGCTTGATCAGTTGCATTGCTAATCACAATTAAATCTCCACCCTCAGCCAAAGCATTCGCTCTTGCTTGTGCCCAAGTTGCATTGGTTGTGTTGTAATAAATGAATTGGTCAGCGTATTCTCCGATATAAGTAAATCCGGCAATTGTTGGTGGAGTATAAATGGTAGCTGAAAGCACAGTAGGCTCAGTAATTGTTTCTGAGAAAACAGCAGTACAACCATTAATATCTGTGACTGTTACATCGTACGCACCCGCTGAAAGACCTGTGATAGAAGCAGAAGTTGCTCCATTACTCCACAAATAAGAATAACTTCCTGTTCCACCGGTTAAACCTTGAACAGTCAATCCAGCATTTGAACCACCGTTACACGAAACATTGCTATCAATAAGAATGGACCCGGTAATTGCAGCTGGCTCAGGAATGACAGTATCTCCATCTACAGTACATCCATTGTTATCTGTTACGGTTACAGTATATGCAATACCTGCACTTAATCCATTGACTGTTTGTGAATTCCCCGCACCGTTATCCCAAGCAAAAGATGCGTAAGGAGTGGTTCCACCTGTTACATTCACAGTAGCAGCACCATCAGCGCCACCATTACAATTTACACTGTCAACAGTAAACGTTAATGACATTCCATTAGCTGGCTCAGTTATTACAACTGTATTCGTTGCTTGACAGTTATTGTTATCTGTTACTGTTACTAGATACGAACCAGCTGAAAGTCCTGTTTCAACGCCAGTAGTATTTGCTGACGTTGGCCATGCATAAGTGTAACCTGCCGTTCCACCAGCACCATTAGCTGTTGCAATACCGTCATTTCCACCTAAGCAGCTCACAGCCTGAGTTTCAACTATTGCGAGGCTAAGCGCTGAAATAGGTTGCGTAATAACAACTTGATCAACCACTGAACAACCGTTTGCATCAGTAGCTGTTACTTCATATGTACCAGCCGTTAAAGCAGTAATTGAAGGATTGTTTAGAATACCATTATCCCAATTGTAAGTAACGGCACCTGTTGCATTATTAGCAGTTGCAGTAGCCGAACCCGTAGCATCTCCAAAACACAAAACATCCGTTTTACTAAATGTTATGGTCAAAGCTGTTGGATTAGTAAGTGTTACGTTATCAGAAACGGTGCATCCATTTGCATCGGTAACTGTTACTGAAACAATGCCTGAAGGCAAACCAGTTGCAGTTTGTGAAGTTTGGCTTCCTGCATCATTCCATGCGTAAGTATAAGGTGCGGTTCCTCCTGCGGGTGTAGCTGTTGCTGTTCCCGTTGAGGCGCCATTACAAAGAGGATCAGTAGAACTCATAGTAACCGTCAAGACCAACGGTTCAGCAATGGCCGATGTAATAGAATCTTTACACCCGATATTGTCCGTAACAATTACCTCATAAGAACCTACCGGTTGATTCAATAAATC
>CAZWXC010000091.1:0-7958 GCA_964637935.1 uncultured Flavobacteriales bacterium
ATTTATCCATCACTACGTTACTTGCTGCAATTGTCAATAAAGCAGTCGTATTTAATTTTGGTTGTTGAGCATTTCTATAATCAGTCACCGCACCGACACCTGCTCCAACAGCAGTTCCACCAACAGTTCCAATTAAAACATCTTTAAAAAATGACTCCCAATCAAATTGATAATTTGGGTCATTATTTTTTCTCTGAAACTGTTTAATCAAATTATAAATTAGACCACTAGCTCCGCCAATTAGGGCTCCTGTTTTGGCAAATTTTTGAGTTTTAATCATCTACGGATAATTTAAAGTTCTTCGTCTATTTCGAATTTAATAGCTTTCGTATAAGCACCTAGATCTATTGCGGCTACACTGCCAATTGACTGCTGCAAATAACGGGACAACTGAAGAAAAAACGATACTAAGGAGTTTTCAGGTAAGCTGAATTCGATCTCATTCATTTCTCGATTGATATAATAGTCATTAATCCTCTTTTCGAATATATTTTGGATTTCATAAAGTTGATTTTTCTCAAATAGTTCTTTCACTCTTTCTTGAAAAGCCCTATTATTTGGCTCCTCTTGTCCTTCATATTCTACATAAAAACTTCCACATTTTATAGCACACCCTATATCTAAGGACTTCAAAGGTTCTAAGATTTTGAGTTTATCTTTCAAAGTTTCAGTTTTTGAGAAACCATCAACCGTGAGAATTCCGCCAATTATTTTCGTTAAAGGTCTCGGAGGATGCTGTACACCTCGATCAATTATACTAGCGGAAGTTCGATGTAATTTTCTAACGCTCTCAACTTTTCTTCCAGCGTATTCAATATGGCTAATTGTTTCTTTTTTTGTTTGCACGTTTCCGTTGAGATCTGGTTTAACTTCGAAAACTGCGTATACCCCTTCGATTGGAATAAAAATAGATCCATCTTGTTTAAATACGAACGGAGTGAAATGCTGATCATATATGACCAAATCCAGTTGATGACTCAATTGACCATTAGAGTCTATCACGAAGGCTTTGTCTACGCAGTATCTATTAGGTAAGTATTCACGAAGCCATTCTATCCAAACGTTTTCTAATGAGTCTCCCTTCGATCCAGGATGTTCAATGAATTTGCGATTAGTGCTAAAACGAGCTTCGATTTGCTTTTGTAAGCCCGTAAACAGATCTTTTAAATCAATTTTATTACTCATTTTTTAATTATTATCCTGAAAAGGTGGTGTTGGAATTACTTCGGTTGCAGATCTCAATATAATGTCGCTGCTGATGGATTTATCTGGATAGGCACTATAAACAATTGCTGGGATCAAACGCTGAGTCAGATCGGAATATGTAAAACCATAGTCGCGAAGATCATTCGCCCCAGTTACTTCGGCCAATTTTTTAATGGTCGCTTCCGATAATTCAAGACCCACAAGCGATTTTGTAAGTACATCTATTCGTTGGTCTTGATTTGGTCGCGTAAAAGTGAGAATTTCGGCTGCTCTTCTCTTTACCGCTGGGTCGAGCGCTGCCGAGCGATTCGTGCACAAGATTACAGCCGCGGGTACTTTTGCATTCGCCAACTTGTCTATACCACGAATAAATGCATTTACCCCTGCTCGATCTTCGTGATGCATCTGACTGATTTCTCTAGATTGGGTTAGCGAATCAGCTTCATCTACTAATAGTATGACAGCTCCTCTTGATTTACCCGAGTAACTTTTTAGCTTCAAGGCTTTCTCTAAGGTATAATCAAAAGCAGCAGAAATGAGTTGAGTCATCTGCCCAACTCTGCCTTCTCCACGAGAAGCTAGACTTAACGGGAACAATTCAACACCAATCTTTTCTTGCCTAGCTACGGCATCGCCTATCACTGTAGCCAACTCAGTTTTTCCTGAACCAACATCACCCGCCAACACCAATAAAGGTGGACGTTTAAGAACATAGCTTAATAACTTATCTGCTTCAGGATGGTGTTTATTTTTCCAATCCTCAATACCTGCTGGATTTACTAAGACTCCGAGCATTTTTTGTAAGCGGTCTATTTGACTTTCAAGTCCTACTAAGTCCTTTAGTCGTTCTCTGTATTCAATATCAGGATATGTTATTGTCTGCTCAAAAAGTAATTCAAAAGGTGGTTTTTGCATGGTAAATTATGATTTATGTTAGATGCGAACGATTAAGAGAGCGACTTCCCGAAGTATAATTAAGGTCCTGCTTCCATGATCCATTTGCATTGGGCTCTTCTCCAATTGATCTACTAAAAGGAAGCTCCTTTTGAAAATTCCTTATTTCGGCCTCAGTGGCGTTGCCATAATCCGAAGTCAGAAAGGATGTGAAATGAGCACCTGACACATCAGCACCTGGCCTAATTTTCCCTGGATCATCATCAGTAGAATAGAATGAATCTGCCAATTCCTTTGCGGTGTATTTCAATGTTGGTTTAACCCACTCATCGTTTTTTTTGAATCCATAAATGACTTTAGATAGATAACCAGCCTTTAAAAAAGCAACTAGCTCTCGCACATATTTATCAATCCATATATCGCTTGGGGAACCGTAAAATCGCTGAATGCGCTTCAGGTCCGTAGCTACTTTAGCCGCTAAATGCCTGGCATGTGATACCGTAAAAGAGTGACTACTTGAATCTGTATAACTACTCATTCTATTAAATTGAAAAAGCGGAGCCAAAAACCTTCCGCCAGTAATACAATGTTTTTTCCTTGGTTGGGGCTGCCAATGCTCCATCAATAGCATCCCCTGCGTCCAGTGCCGCGTCAACAACAGCATCAGCGTTGCTAGCAGTATAAAGACACCCTGCATTGTTTTCTGAATTCACAGGATCAATCATTTGGACAGGATCAGAGAAGGTGCCTATTTTACTGAATGGGTAATAATCGGAAAAGGCAATTTGTTCTGTAAACCCACTGGTTACCAAGTAGGTGAAAAATGCTTGCAATGCTTCAGGATAGTCAGAAAAGTCCTGTCCTCTATCAGCTAATTTCGCCATTACCAACTCGATCATAAAGGATTTAAAGCGGAAATCTTCGTTTTCTTGTTTTTGCAGTTTAGCCCAGTACTTTGCTAGTCTAATTACTTGAGCAAAATCCTGAGGATGATTGTTTTTTCGTTTCCGGATAAATTCTAAATGCCTTGGGATGCAAGTTTTCAAAAAAGAACCATCTTCCTGACTGACAAGGTTCCCATACCAATCTGGGTCTCCTTCATAAATAATAGGCACAATATCTACATCTAGTCCTGTGCCTTTAAAATGAACTTTGACCGCATAAGTTTGAGGTTGCACCTGATCAGGTGTGAAGTTCGGAAAGGCAGTTCGGAGCCGCTTAGCTATGTATTCTAACAATGCGCTTATATCCTTAGGCACATCTGGCCCGCTTACGTAGCACGCGATGTCGATATCATTCAACGATTTCAATGCGGTTCCTTTGGCTAGACTGCCCGAAAGAAGCATTTTCTTTAGTGAAAAATCGGGATGTTCAGATAAATGGTTTTGCACTTTTTCTCGCACCCTTTTCGCTTGGGCGCGGAATTCATCGGCTTTAGTCTTTGGAAGATTTACATTCTTTTCCGCCCAAAACTTTAAATCTCCATGAGATACATGTTCTTTACTCATGAATAATTCTTTTTATTTCTCGCTTGAAAAGGATCATTTCTTCTTCGTTGATTTACTTGGTTTTAGCGAAGGTTTATTGCCAGGAGTATCCTTGTTATCACTTCTCCTTTTATCAAGGGTTCCATCGTTCTTTTTAGGCTTTGGCCCAGGTTTAATTGCTTCAATTTTCATTTGAGTGGTGTTTTAAATTAATGTTTAACGTTATCCCAATATTGCACTAGATCATCCAATCCATTCTTTATAGTGACCCGAGGTGCTTCATTTCTTCCTGGAGAAGCCGTTATTATTCTATGTGCAACATCAATAAATAAACAAAGCTCTGGAAGGACTACTTCATCTTCTTGGGCAATGTTCTTAACTAAGTGGTCATAGAGAATAAACGCTATAACTCTTCTTTGCTCTGAGTCAAGCTTATTTCCATTTCTAATCAGAACTTTAGCACAGCCTAATACTTTTTTTCCATTATGATAACTTCTAAAAACATAATCAGGATTAATACTAATCTGGACACCATCAATGAGATGAGATTTTATTGCAGCCTTAATCTTTTCTTTTGTTAGTGAATTAAATGGTTCTGGAAACTGTAAGGATGAATAATTCTCCAAAGCCAAAATAGATCCTGAAATGTTAGCTGGATCATTTTTTTTATCAGGTCTTGGAACCCGATTTTTAAATTGTTCAAGACCCTTAAAAATCAGCTCTCTATTTGAATTCCTCAAGCTTCTTTGAATGTATCCGTATGCTCCTCTATACCAGAAATAAGTTTCTTCAGGAGCCTTTTGATTTATTTGATTCTTTACTATGTCTAACTTCTGGCTTTCAGTGCTTTTAATGAATGTTCCAAATTGGCTAAGTGTTATTTTAATCCCTGATTCTCTTCTAATGTCAGATATGGATTTCAAATGAACACCCTTTATTTCAGGAATTTGTTCTTTAATATTCCCAATAGGGCTGATTTTGTCATCTTTCACCATACTGTAGTTTTTTGAAGTAGAATTATAGTTCTCTCTGCCTTTTTTCATGCATATTAAGTTTAGGTCGAAAAATTTCGACTAGTTAATTAAGGGTGCAGGAAACTAAACTTGGAAAAAAGATCTGGAATGATACTTTTGCGTCCGCTAAAACCAAAAGATTTCAAAATCTTTTATCCAAGAACCAGTGAGCCTGCGCTTTACTGGTTTTTTTCGTTTTGACCGAAAGTCAATCATCGTGCCAACCATTAACAATTTTTTAGAGAAATGGAATAGACTCACCTTTTAATAGGCTCATACGTTAGAGTTTAAATGGATTCACGACTTTTTGAACAATCTATTAACAAGTTAATTATCTAGACAAAAGATCACATTTCTTCGACCATTATGTCAGATGCTTCAAAAAAATGTCAGCCCCAACGTGACAAGCTGACATTCATGCGTAATTAATGCGAGTCACTCCAAAACCCTCACAAACTCCCCCACTACTCGCATTTGTTCTGCATTTTCATTGACAATGTTGACGATAGTCCGTTGTGCGATAGTCTGCATAAGATGAGATTTGCTATATGAGCTTAAAAACCAATTTAGGATCTAGAATTCGAAATTTGAGGCTAGATAAAGGTTACTCACAGGAGGTATTAGCTGAACGTGCGGCCATCGACCGAACCTACATGTCTGCCATAGAAAGAGGAGAAAGAAATGTTTCAATAGAAATAGTCGAAAAGCTGGCAATCGCACTTAGCATAACGATTAGCGAACTATTTAATTTTCACAGACTACCATGAGCTCCCGAAAAAGAATTTTTGAATATGTTCGAACAAATGGTTTGAATCGAGATTATTCTAGTGAGGAGCTTCGAGAAGTGGGCCAAATCAGTGATTGGGCGAGGACGTTGAGACAGCTAAATCAAGATGGGATATTAAAGTACAATTATAATCCATCTAGTAGAATGTATACATTCACTAGTATTAGTTCATACTCAACAGAAACAAAGCGAACCACCCTATCCTCAAAACAGAAATATAAAATAAGGTTGAGAGACGGGCATCGATGTCAGTCTTGTGGAAATGGAGTTAAGGATGGGACAAAACTTCATGTTGATCACAAAATACCTCTTGAATTGGGTGGTACAAATAATGACGATAATTTATGGGTGTTATGCGCTGAATGCAATCAAGGTAAGAAAGATTTTTTCAAAGATGATTTTGATGCAGAGGTAATGAAGGAAGTCCTCAAACAAAAGAGTGGTTATCAAAGATTAAGGATTCTATTTCAGCTATCTCCAAATAAAAAATTTGAGCCTTCTATTATTCAAGGCATCTCAGGAATTAGAGATTGGACGCGCACAATTAGAAGCATTAGAGATAAGTATGAAACAAACATTCAATGGTTTAGACCTGATGAGGAGAATCCGAATGGTTATTATTCAAATGTTTTATAATTTCACTCGCAGTCGCCTGAATGGCAGGCACAGCCACTGAATTACCGAATTGTTTGTAAGCTGATGCGTCAGCTACAGGAATGACATAATTATCAGGGAAGCCTTGCAGTCTTGCCCATTCTCTTGGTGTCATTTTTCTAATCCCCTTGCGGTTTACTTCACCTTTAATATGTGTTACAGGCGTAAAGTCTTCAATGCGATCATCATAAACAAGGTTGCGCTCTCTTCCCATTCCACCGCACACAACCGCATTCGCAGTGCCGCTATCAGGGATGATTTCATAACCGAAACCGTTTCCTTTGCTTGCGTGTCTCTTTTTATGATTAATAAGCGTATTCAGATAAGTATCAGAAAGGTAGTATTTGACAGAAACGACCGATTCTTCCTTCACATCTTCAAATGTTCTTCCTCTTTTGGTCGGTTCAGGATAATCAAAAGTTTCAATTCCTAAATCTGCTCTAAAGCCAACGATAAAGATGCGTTCACGATTTTGAGGAACTCCAAAATCTTTTGCATTCAGGATTTGAGGTTCGGGAACGTAGTAGCCCAAATCATTGCGCAGTACATTCAATATTGTTTGAAGCGTTTTGCCTTTGTCGTGATTTCTTAAACCTTTTACGTTTTCTAAGAAAATAGCTTTTGGTTGTTTGGCTTTGATTATTTCCGCAACATCAAAAAATAAGGTTCCTCTTGTGTCTTCAAATCCGCCTCTTTTTCCAGCAATTGAAAATGCTTGACAAGGAAAACCAGCACATAGCACATCAAAGCCATCAGGAATGAATTTTTTCGTTTCAGCTCTGGTTATATCGCCAAAAGGAACTTCGCCAAAATTTGCCTCGTATGTTATTTTTGCTTGTTCGTCCCATTCACTTGTAAACACACACTTTCCGCCAAGGTTTTGCATCGCAATTCTGAAACCTCCAATGCCCGCAAACAGATCAATGAATTTGAATTTAGGACTTTTAGGTTCGGGAAAGGGAACGGTTTTTTTAAAGTCGAAGAGCATGTATTGTAGAGCCTCTTCAGCGGCAGTTGAGGATATTTCTTCCTCAGGAAATTTATATTCTAATGCACGCTTAACATGCTGTATGGCTTCGTTCTTATAGAATTTAGAAACACCATTTTTATGGTTATGTAAATAGTGAGTGAACGCAGCTTTTCCATAATCTGAAGCTTCTACCATTCTGATTTTGAATGTCTTTCCGTTTACTTCTTCTACAGATATTTTCTCTTTTAACTTCATTTACGTTCCTTTCTAAATCAAATCGCAAGGTATTAAAATGTGCCTTGTTTTTTGTTTAACTTTCTAGCTTTTACCAATAGAAGGTAAAAAGAAAAGCTTATTGCCCGAAAACTCTGCTTTAGCTAAATAACCCCCTAAACCGCTTCCCCAATATAGAAGTAAAAGCAGGTGCCTTCTTGGGTAGAGTCGAGGTTTGTGCGCAACCAGATGTCTTTTTTTTATTTGTGTTGGGTGGGTTGTAGCAGATAGTCTTATTTGCTGGTTAAAAATTCTCAATAACATCGTTCATGTTATGAAGACATTTTTGCGTTATTGTTTTGGTTTTCAATTAGGTAGTCATTTTTAAACGTTCAGCTATTCTGGGTCTTTTTTTCGGTTACAACATCTAACACTTGATTACAAACAAAGGATCGGTGCTCGTTTGCATCTACATAGCCTAGTTGGTTACAAACCAATTTGGTTCCACCGATAATAAAAGAAGGTGTTGGGCTGTGGTGGTGGCCATAAATCCAATGGCTGGCATTGGAATCTGCCACCAAATCAAACAACTCGGTGGCAAATGCTTGGTTAAATGCATCGCCTTTGTATTGCTCGGGGTAATTCATAAAGGTGGGTACGTGGTGTGTTACCACAACACTGGGCAGGCCGCTAGCTTGCTGGCTAAAGGATTGTTTTAAAAACGCAACAGAAGC
>CAZWXC010000092.1:0-7954 GCA_964637935.1 uncultured Flavobacteriales bacterium
GCAGCAAGTACAAGGATCGTTAGAGAGCTATAAAATTTCATGAATTTACCTTAACCTGTTCACTTGTCATACCAAATCTTCTTTCGCGTCTTTGATAGTCGAGTACTGCTTTTATTAAATCTTCGCCTCTGAAATCTGGCCAAAGCTTCTCTAAAAAGAAAAGTTCAGCATAAGCTAATTGCCAAAGTAGAAAATTGCTAATTCGCATTTCTCCGCTTGTTCTAATCATTAACTCTGGATCAGGTAGGTTGCGCGTTGCAAGGTATGAACTGAAAGTAGACTCGTTTATTGTGTCTACATCTAATTCACCACTTTTAACATCCAGCGCCATGGCCTTTGTAGCTTCCAAAATCTCCCAGCGCGAGCTATAACTCAGTGCTAGTACCAAATCCATATGCGTATTGTTCTTGGTGGCTTCAATACCTTTTTCAAGTTCGCGCTTAGTTGCGCTAGGCAGCGAATCCAAATCTCCAATGGCAGTAAGGCGAATGTTGTTTTTGTTAAGCGTTTTTACCTCTTTATTGATGGTAGATACAAGAAGTTCCATCAAAGCATTTACTTCGATTTTGGGTCGTTTCCAATTTTCGGTTGAGAAAGCATAAAGTGTAATTGCTTTAACTCCTATTCTGGCAGCAGTTTCGGTAGTATCTCTAACTGCTTCAAGGGCATTTCTATGTCCAAAAATTCTTGCTTTGCCTAAGCCTTTAGCCCAGCGTCCATTGCCATCCATAATTATGGCGATGTGCTTCGGGATATTACCTTTATCAAGTTGCGATTCTAATTCCATTGGGCGAAAAAAAATTGTCTCACTTTAGGTAAAAGGGAGACAATCGGGCGCGAAGATACATCAAATCCTTAGATGCTTACACGAGCCTTTCTTGGGGCCGATTCTTATTGCGAGTGTGATTTTAACGATAGAATACCAGTCTTTTGATCTTGCATTTCCGCGCTGCGTTCCCCAGTTGCTTCCGTCTGGCCCTGATTGCTGCAAACTTCTGTCTGAAAGATTTTCGGCCAAACCAGTTAAATCACCAGATGCAGGGTACATGTCACTAACATCATCAATGTAATCTGAGAAGGTTTTACGCATTCCCCAATCTGTGGAAACTAAAATGCGATCAGTAAGTGCCAGTTTGAAGCCAAGGCCAAATGGAATGCTCACATTAGTGCGAGAGTAGTTCTTGCCTTCGGTTTGTAATGAATGAAGTTTGTAAACATTTCCTTCAATAGTAGTTTCTGGATCAAAACGAAAAATACCCAAGCCGATAAACGTATAAGGACTAAACTTATACTTTGGAATCAAAGCATCAAATTCAAGAAAATTGAATTCAATCATTCCTGCTCCTTCGTAAAGTTTGGATTTGAAGTTTAAATTTCGTTGAAGCTGAAACGTATTTTCACTCAATGCATCATCAGCGCTTAGTTCGCCATAGTTGCCTTCAAAACGTAGCGCCCACCGTTGGTTTAAGTTTCTGCGAAGGTTTAAGCCATACATTCTGTGCATGAAATCTTTGCCAAATATCTTGCTTGAGTTAAGGTCTCCATTATACCAAGACCAGCCAATACTGCCACCAATTTCCCAATCAGTTTGCCCTGATTTTTGGCCAAAACTGAAAGTAGAAATAAGCATGATACATATAAACAACAAGTGTTTCATGTGCCATGAACGCATATTTAGGTAAATTCTTGTGATTAGAATTTTGGTCTGTTTGATTTTTTCGAAACGAACTTATAGTTCAAGCCAATAACAGCGAACATGTAAGTGTCGTTAGTCGTTTTGTCGCCACGTTGCTGAACAGAACCAGCAGGATCTGGTCCACCGACATATACATCTCCAACTCTAATTCTTGGGTTTGAAAAGTAAGCTGCGGCATCTCCCTTTTCTGATCCTACTCCGCCATTAGCATCAGCTATTGCGGTTGGGTCATAGTAGGTTGTGCTTGTGTCGTCAAGGTAGTCGGTTAGTGTAAATCTAAAGTCGTATTCAAATGTGAGTGAAAGATTTTTGTTCAAACTAAACTTAGCTCCAATACCCATAGGTACACATACACTAAAACGGCTGTAAATATCTGGCCTTCCTGGAAAGCCTTGACCCTCGGTTCTTAGGGGTCTTAGACTGTACATCTTTCCATTATATTCTCCTCTAGGATTGTAGTAAAAAGCTCCAATACCGCCAACTACGTAAGCACTTAATGCAGAGCCTAATGCGCCTTTAATTCCTCTAACTTTATATCTGTTGTTTATTTTTTCGCGGATAAAGTAGAGTTCACCAACCGCAGTGAGTTCTATCAATGGTGTGGATACAATAATGTTTCGGCTTTGTCTGTATGGGTCTTTGGATAAAGCATCAGAACCACGCAATTGCGCATAGGCTAAGTTTGCTCTAGCACTAATTACTTCGTTTAGCTTGTACCTATATCCACCAGCAAATGCATATCTACTTGCTTTGCCATTAAAATCTAAAAATAAATCTTGGGCTTCTTCGGCTCCACCGCCTAGCTCGGTTAGCATAGAAGTTGCCCCAACACCAAACCATACTTCATGCCTATATCTTTTCCAACGTTGAGCATTGGAAACAGAGGCCATAAGTAATAAAATTGATGTGGTTAAAATGAGTTTTCTCATAGTCGCTGGGGGGCTATTTCCGTGCAAATATAATGCTTAGGTTTTAGGACAATACTTTAATTAGTTTCGCTTGTCATAACCCCAATGAAGCTTGTTTCTTAGTGTTTTTAAAAAGCTGTGGTTTTTCAATCTAATCAGATTGATTTCAAACTCACTTTTACTAACGGTTAAGACCACGTTTTCTGAAATTGTTTCGCTTCGCGAGTCTAATGAGACAAGAAAATGATCGCTCCTGCCTTCTACTTTTAAAGTAATTACACTTTCATCCGAAATTAGAACAGATCTTACATTCAGATTGTGAGGCGCCACAGGCGTTATGATTATGTTTCCTGAATTAGGTAAAATGATGGGGCCGCCACAACTCAAGCTATATGCAGTAGATCCTGTTGGTGTTGCTATGATCAATCCATCGGCCCAATAAGTATTTAAAAGTTTGCCGTTCACATACGCGTGAATGGTAATCATAGATTGAGTTTCTTTTTTGTGAACGGTGAGTTCGTTCAGTGCAAAATTTTCATTCCCAAAAAGTTTACCGTCCGTTTCTACTTTAAGCAATTGTCGCTTATCGAGCATATAACTTCCGCTAAGCACTTGCGCCAAAGCTTCTTCCATGTGGTTGAGGTCTATGCTCGATAAAAAGCCGAGCCTACCCGTGTTCATTCCCAAAACAGGAAGTCCAGAATCTTTGATAAATGTGGTGGCGTCAAGCATGGTTCCGTCACCACCAATACTTAGCATTAATTCAAATTTTGATGCATCGAAAGAGGCTTTATCAAATGTTCCGATTTCACCTTTTAGTTCAAATCTGCTTTCGATCAATTTCTTAAACGGTGCGAAAACACAAAGTTTTGCATCATTTGAAATTAGGTAATCAAAAAAATGCGCGATTATATTATCGTATTCTTCAGAAAATTCTCTCCCGTAAATCGCGATTGTTTTCATTAAATAGGGTTTGAAAAATGTATAAAAAAACCAGGTTGCCCTGAACTATTAATTGAGCCTTCAAATCGGATGACAATGTCGTAATAACTCACGAAATCTAGGCCCAACCCGCCACTATATTGAAATGAGTTTGCAAGTGGATTTGTGGTTTTGTTGATTTCGTCAACTACATAGCCCGCATCGCCAAACAGGTTTAAGAAAACTTGATAGTGCAGTTTATCAAATCGATCGAATCTTGGTTTCTTCAAATCGATTACTCTCTTTTTAATGATTTGATACTTGAGGTTGCTTTTGTACAATCCAAAATGTTGACCGTCTATTACATATAGCTCGAAGCCTCTGATAAATTGATTTGTATAACCCAAACCAAGTTGGTTGTAATAAGGAGGCTGACCAGCAAATGTGGTTTTTCCTTTTAATCCATGGGCAAAAAACCATCGATTTTTAAGATGGTAATGCCAATTGGTAGTAAAAGCTGCGGTACCTAGTTTTAATCCATCTTTTTGAATGATTCCAAAGCCGTTTTGGTCAATGCTTAAATCAACTAAATATCCAGTAAGTGGATAAGAACGATTGTCTCGCTTTTCTCTTCTAAAACCATAACTTAAATGCAAGTAGCGGCTTTGAAGATGATTGGGAATGATGTAATTGGGGTTGTATTGTAAAACGGTGTCGCCAATTATTACGGCTTTATAGCCAAGGCTTATTCGGTGCGAGTTGAATAATTTTTTTCGGTATTCCATAGATCCAACTCCCGAAAGTTCTTGTTGTATAAATCGTTGATCTTTAAAAAACAAGCGCTCATTGTTGAGCGATGCATAATTGATTTCGCGATTGTTGGCATAAAATAGATCGACACTTGCGGCTAAGTTTTGTCGCTTACCAAGGTTTGGCAAATAATAGTTGAGACGGATTTTTCGTTTCCAGCCGCCTTGCAAATCAACAGTGAGTTTGTCTTTGCGGCCAGTAGCATTATACCATTCTACTAAAGCACCATAATTAATTCGATCAAAATCTTTGTTTTGCCACCAACTATTAAAATTGGTTTCGGCTAGTGATAGTGTAGCGCCTGGCCAGATATACCAGCGCTCGTCTACATTTATATCAACTATAAGGTCACTAGAAAAGGAATCGGTTCTGAAATAGATATCTACAAAATTGAAAAGTAAGGTGTTGTTCAAATTTTGCGTTGCTACGAACCTCAACTTAGCTGTGTCAGAAAAAGAAATTAAGTCTCCAGCAGAAAAGGGAAGTTCTCTTAAAATGGTGTTTTCCTTGGTTTTCTTATTTCCGTTGATGCTGATGCTGGCTATTGTAGCATTTTCAGCTTGACTGAAAACTGTAAAAACCAAAACAATTTGAAACAAGAATAAAGCAAGAAAGGCTTTCAATGCCTTAAACGTTTAGGTAGTTCATGAGTGAATCAAAACGGTCAAGCATATCTTCTTGGTCTGATTGATTGTTTTCGAAATAAACGATTTCGTAATCGTGACGTTGAAGCGAGCTAATGATGGTGCCAATATCCGTTTTGTTGAGTTTTAGTGTAAGCTGAAGTTTGGTAGAATCGTCACTTGAAGTGATAAATGTGCCCAAAATACGTGCATTGTTTTCTTCAACAAGACCGGCAATGGCTTGCAGAGAATAATTGTGAATACTGAGTTCTAACACCAAAATGGCTCCTGGGTGATTGGCCATGGGCAGATCTGCAATCACTTTCATCAATTGAGTAATTGAGATACAGCCGAGGTACTTGTCTTTCACGCCAAGCACTGGCACTACTGTAAGATGATCTTCATTGATGGCTTTTACCGCTTCAAAAACGTGTTGATCTTTTCTTACAAAAGTGTGGTTGAATGTTTCTTTAACAGAAATGATGGCTTCACCAACATCGGTCATATTTAGCACATGGTCTTCAGAAATGGTTCCTAAAAAAGCACCTTCATCTACCACGCACAAGTTGGTGACTTTAAACTCATCCATCCATCTCAAAGCCGTGTCTCCATTGTCGCTAGGTTTAAGCGATGGCAATTCTTGCACTATTAGTTCTTCTGCTAACATTTTTTATTGTTGACTTTTCAGCTTTAAAGACGGGTAAATCCCTTCATTTGTAGGGCAAATGTAAAATTTTGGATGACCAAGCTTAGTGTAAACATAAACAAGATTGCGACCATACGAAACGCACGCGGATCAAACACTCCGAATGTGGTGGAAGCAGCTCAACGAATAGAACAATTTGGTGCGGAAGGTATAACAGTGCATCCACGACCAGATGAGCGACACATTACTTATAATGATGTGCGCCAATTATCAAAAGTGGTGAAAACCGAGTTTAACATCGAAGGCTATCCAGATCGTTCTTGGTTAGACTTAGTGCTTGAAGCAAAACCCGCTCAAGCCACTTTGGTGCCCGATCCGCCAGGCGTATTAACGAGCAATGCCGGTTGGGATACGATAAAACACAAACTTTTTTTAGTGGATGTAATTGCCGAATTAAAAGCGGCAGGAATCCGAACCTCCATTTTCATTGAAACTGATTTGAAACTCATAGAAGGTGCTTTGGCTTGTGGTACAGATCGTATTGAATTGTATACAGAAAGCTATGCGGTTCTTTTCCAAAAAGACCCATTAATGGCTGTTGCACCTTTTGTAGCCGCTTCTGCTAAAGCGCATGAAATAGGGTTGGGTGTGAATGCAGGTCATGATTTGAGTTTGGATAATTTGCGGTTTTTCTCACAGCAATTGCCTTATCTTGATGAAGTTTCTATTGGCCACGCACTTATTTCAGATGCACTATATTTTGGTCTCGAAAACACTGTGCAGATGTATTTGTCTAAACTAGTATGAAATTAAACTACAAGGAATTTGGCGAAGGAAAACCGTTGATCATTCTTCATGGATTGATGGGAATGTTGGATAATTGGCAAGCTCCGGCAAAAATGCTTTGGGATAATTGGCGCGTAATCATTGTTGATTTACGTAATCACGGTCACTCACCTCAAAGCGATGAGCACAATTATGATGTGATGGTGGCCGATGTGTTTGAATTGATGGACGATTTGTCGATTGACAAAGCGCATTTGCTCGGTCACAGCATGGGTGGGAAAGTAGTGATGGTTTTTGCTCAGCAACATCCTGATCGTGTTGACAAGCTTATTGTGGCTGATATTGGACCAAAATATTATCCACCTCATCACCAAGATGTGTTGGCCGCTTTAGATGCAGTTCCGCTAGATCAACTTGAAAGACGCACCGAAGCCGAAGATTATATGAAACCGCATTTGAGCCAAGCTGGTGTGCGACAATTTTTAATGAAAAGCCTTTATCATCCAAGCAAAGACACATTTGACTGGCGTTTTAACTTGGCTTCGATCAAAAAGAACATAGAAAATGTTGGTCAAGCTACGGACGAAGTGGACTATGAAGGCGACACCCTTTTTATCCGTGGAGGAAATAGCAATTATATCACGGATGAAGATTGGCCAGACATTAAAATGCTTTTCCCAAACTCATACCTCATTACTATTGAAGATGCTGGCCATTGGCTTCATGCCGAAAAACCACAAAAGTTTGTAGAAGCTGTGGAAGAGTTTCTGGCTATTTAATGAATCACTGTTATTTCTCCTCGGTAACTAAATGGTTTGCTTTTGAAGCCGACATAATCAATGACGTAGAAATAAGTTCCAGGCGCTACTAATTCACCATTCACTGTTCCGTCCCAATTAAAGCTTGGATAGCTTGTTTCATAAATCATGGTTCCCCAACGATTAAAAATCTGGCAATTGAAGTTTGAAAGAGAAGTTCGGTTTCCATTGAAATAAAACACATCATTTAAACCGTCTCCATTAGGAGTAATTACATTGCTTAGGCTCAAGCGGTCATCAATCACTTTGATTGTGAGTGTTGCAGTATCGTAACAACCATAAATAGAGTAGGCAAGGAGTTCTACATTGTAAATGCCTGCGCTCGAAAATTTCCAAATAGGCTCGTTTTCATCACTTGTTCTAACGCCAATATTTGTCGAATCCCCAAATGTCCAGATGTATCCATCGGCTGCAGCACTTAGGTTGTTAAATCCAATAACTGGGTTTGAAATATGAACTTCAACAGAATCAGCATTAAAAATAGCTTCTGGGATTTCTGCTACTCTAATTAAGTCGGTGAATTGAAGAGAATCTAAGCAGCCGAATGTGTCTGTAGCAATGAGTTTAGGACTGTATATTCCGGGTTGATTATAGACAAAAACAGGGTTTAAAACATTGCTCAAAGAATCATTACCAAAATTCCAGGTGTAATTGATAATGCTCGAAGAATCTTTGAAAGTGCTCGTATTAATAAAATGCACTTCATGCGGAATGCAGCTGTCAGGTTCTATTATATAAAAATCAAC
>CAZWXC010000093.1:0-7946 GCA_964637935.1 uncultured Flavobacteriales bacterium
CATTTTCTAAATGAAAATCTTATTAGTTCGCAAGCGGAATTCGTTTCAAAGTTTCTAACAAAAAGCCCCAGTATTTCTGTACTGAACTGATTTGAACGCGTTCGTCAGGACTGTGCGCACCTTTTATGTTTGGACCAAAAGAAATCATTTCCATGTCTGGATAATTGGTTCCTAAAATGCCGCATTCTAAGCCAGCGTGGCAGGCCATTACATGCGCTTCTGCATCAAACATTTCTTTGTAAAGATTGCTCATAATGCTCACGATTTCGGCTCCCGGACGTGGTGTCCAACCTGGATAATCGCCTGATAAGGTAACCTCAGCACCAATCATTTCAAAAATGCTTTGGATGGCATTGGCTTCGTCTACTTTTTCAGAATCTACACTGCTTCGCGTTAAGCATTGAATGCTGTACGTTCCGTTTTCAATTAAAACACGAGCAAGGTTGTTTGATGTTTGCACCAAACCTTCAATGTCTGGACTCATGCGGTAAATGCCCACTGGGCAAGCATAAATAGCACGAAGCATGTTTATTTGCTCGTCTGCTTCCATCACCATTGCTGGTGTTTCGGTGTTTTCGATGATCACGTTCAAGTTAGCATCAGTCGTTTGGTGTTCGTCTTTTAGTGTTTCAGAAAACGAATCTGCCCAAGCTTGAAATGCTTCCAAATCGTGGTTTGCTACCATAATCACTGCATTGCTTTCACGCGGAATAGCATTGCGTAAACTGCCTCCGTCAATACTGCTGATTGCGATAGCGAAAGCATCGTTTGCTAATTTGAGCATTCGATTCATCAACTTGTTAGCATTTCCGCGGCCACGATGAATATCCATTCCGGAGTGCCCGCCTGTTAAGCCCTTTATGGTGACTTTAAGCGCACTATAGTTTTCTGGAGTTGGTTCTTGTGTGTATTCGCCCGTTGCGGTAACGTCTATGCCGCCAGCACAGCCAATGGTTAGTTCGTCATCATCTTCTGTATCAAGATTCAGCATGATTTCTGCCTCAAGCAAACCACCAACTAACCCCATTGCGCCCGTCATTCCGGTTTCTTCATCAATGGTAAAAAGTGCCTCTAATGGCGGATGAGGAATGTCTGTTGAACTCAACAAAGCCATGATCGAAGCCACACCAATACCATTGTCAGCGCCAAGCGTTGTACCATCAGCTTTTACCCAATCGCCATCAACATACATTTTGATTCCTTCATTGTCAAAATCAAACTGGGTAGCATTGTTTTTTTGGTGAACCATATCTAAGTGGCTTTGAAGCACCACTTTTTTGCGATTTTCCATTCCTGGGCTCGCTGGCTTTTTAATGATTACGTTTCCTACGGCATCAACCACAGTAGGCAAACCAAGGCTTTCGCCAAATTTTTTCGCAAATTCAATTACGCGCTCTTCTTTTTTCGAAGGTCTTGGAACGGCATTTAAATCAGCAAAGTGATTCCACATTGCCTTTGGTTCCAAGGCTCTAACTTCTGCACTCATAATCTTGTCTTTTAAAAATTCTTTTCGATGTAAAAAAAGTAGGGCAAGTTTACGGTTTATTCACCGCTCTGAAAGGCGTTTTTCAACTGAAAATAGCGGCCGTAAGCTGCAAGAAAAAGCCTAAACTAAATACTATAGCTCCCACAATAAGCGCATTTTTTCGCGACTCATTATTGTTGATCAATTTATGAATCAAAGGTTCGGAAACGTGCGTCATCAACCACTTAGAAATGCGCTTGTAAAGCATTACAAAAACCAAATAAAATATAGAAAACAGCACGAGCTGGACAAAGTAGCTAATGATTTCATATTCTTCTAAACCAGCGTTTTGCCCTTCGGAAATACCAATGATCGCATTGTAAAAGAAATAGCTACCATACACCAACATCACTAGCAACAGCAATATCAGTGGAATGGAAGAAACCAATTTTTCGAGTCCTTTTTCAAAACGCTTCAAGGTTGATTCGCCCAACAGCTCAGGCGCAGCAAGCCAAAAAGCTGCAAACTGCAAACACAAACCGATGATGTTAATCCATTTCATTATTCCACAATCGCGTTGAGCTCTGGCTGCCAAGCTAGCGTGTTGGCTTTAATATCTTTGAATTGATAGCCCTGACGTGTCAAGAGATCATCGCACTCTTTTCGTTCTTCTGCCGAAAGATGTGTGCGCTCAAAAATGATGGAAGCTGGTTTTACCAAATTCATGTCAAACATTTTAATCACCTCAAAGTCAAAACCCTCTGCATCAATCATCAACAAGTCTATTTTGCTCACATTATATCGCTGTATCAAACTGCTTGGACTGTAGGTCTTAATTTGATCTTGCGCTATTTGTTTGCTTTTTTCAGTTGGATAAGTTTCGCCCGTTTTTTGAGTTCTTTTTAAGATGGTTCCGTCATCAAACAGCGCTTGCAGGCTGGATTTGTCAAACGAAGCTAAACCAGTAGCCCAGCGCTTGTTGCTAAATGCAATTCTGTAAAGAGTGGCTTCACCATCGGTATGACTAATTGCCGCATTCACTGGAATTATACCTTTATTCTTAGCGTAGATTGGTTTCAGCGAACGCTCAAAAATGTGTTTTTGAGGTTCTAATAAAATCCCATTCCAATCATCGCGCTTTATAAATTTATGTATCGGGTCATGAGTTATTCCATCATTAGCTCCGACCTGAAAGACAAACACATCTTTCATTCTGGAAAGTCGGTCTAAGAATACTTCTATACTACCAGCTCTTGGGGCGAAAAACCATCTGTAACCATTGATGTAAAAAAAGTTGTTTGAAGCACTCAATCTGAAAACTATGCGCATATACACCAGCTTTGCAAACTGTACCAAACGTTTCCAAGCTATGCTATTAATGAAAACCTTCAATTTTTATTCAGCTTAGCTTTGGTTAATAAAACAGCTAAAACTCCTGCCAATGGATGCACCAAAACACCTGCGGTAAGCACCCAAGTAGGATGTGGAATGAATATGAAATTGAAGGTTGTTGCGATCAATAGAATAGAAATCACAATGATAATCGCAATTCCTTTTCTTTCAGGTTGAATGAGGGTTGAAACGAATGCTCCGGAAAAAGCTCCAAAAAACCATGCGAGCGGCAAAAAAGCCAAAGCACCAAAGGGCGCAGTTTCTAAATAGGTTTTGATGCCTTGCGGAGTTGAAGTAAGCGATTCGTCTACGGGAAAAATCAAATGACCAAGCGTTTCAATCAAACCTACAACGGCACCGCCAACCACCATTCCGATTATTACGGCTAAAATTCTCTTCCACATAAGATTAACTATTTAAAGGGATCAATTTTTACTTGGCACAAAATAGAGATTGAAGTGAAATGAAAAGGTGATTTAATTGAAAATAAGCCAAAGTTCACGAATACTCATCTGCTGCTTACGGATACTCATCTGCCTGCATTGAGGCTGGTGAGCGGTCATAGTTTCGCTTCAGAAATTAAAACCAAAACCAATTTAAATTCCCAGTTATGAAAGCTTTAAAAAACAACAAACTCGCTACTTCAATCTTAGTTGCAAGCACTTTAGCACTTAATGTAAGCTCATGTAAAAATGAAACCAAAGTGCCTGAAAAAATCAGCAAAGACTTAGTGTATAGCTCAACCATGCAAGATGTGCGCTTGGGCGATGGTGTGCCACTCGACATTAGTTTATCCGTACGTTGGAAAATTGAAGATTACAACAAGTTCAGCACCCAGTTTGAAAGTCCAAATCACTTTGATTCTTTGGTAATAGCTCCGCGCCAACTCGAATTGGCAAACATTGTGGCCAATCATTATGACAATGTAGACTCTGTGTTTACAGGCCAGCGACACGCTTTTGTATCAGAACTAAAGGCCTACCTCATCAATCACTTGGGCGAAGAAGGTGTAACAATAAAAGAAGTAATTGTGGCTGATGTGATCTTCCCAAGCACTTATACCAGCGCTATGGAGCAATTGGCCATGCAAGAACAAGAATTAGAGCGCATCAGAAAACAATCAATCCTAGAACTAGAAAAAAGCATAAGCCAACGCAAGCAAGCCGAAGAAGATGGAAAAGTTGCGATGGCAAAAGCAGAAATGAATGCTAAAGTGCAAAAAATCAATGCCGAAACAGAGCAAAGCGTGAGAAGCAACCGATTGGCGCAAGCAGAAACTGAAAAACAGGTAGCCAAATTACAAGCCCAAGCTCAAGCCGAAAGAGAAGAATTGATGGCCGAAGTGCAATTGAAAAATCAGCGCGACCAAAAACTGCTAGAAGTGAAACATCAACGCGATCTTGATATGGCTGAAATAGAAAAGCAAAAGCAAATGGAAGGCCTTGAATTTGATCAAGACATGAAAATGGCCAAGCTGTGCACCGAAAACCCAGCCTATGCAAACTACATGGTAAACAAAGAATTGGCATCTAAAGTGCAAATAGCAGTGTTGCCAAGCAACCAAGATGCGAGCGTTTTTAGTGGTTTGCTTAATAATAGCACCGCTTCAAGATAAGAGTGAAACTGGGTCACTCATTCATAAGCCATCGACTACATGGGGTCGGTGGCTTTTTTTTATAATTACGATCGAACTTGGTTACCGCTTTTTGGCAACTTTAAAATCATTTTGGCACCCTCACCCATAGTTGATTTTACAGATAGCTTGCCATCATTTTGTTCCGTGAAAAACTTGCTCAAATAAAGGCCAAGACCAGCTCCGCGTTTTGAATCAGCTGTTCGCTCAGCTCTATTCATTTCAAAAAGATGCGGAATGCTTTCTGCACTTATGCCAGGTCCTTTATCTTTTACTGTCCATTGAATAAAGTCGTTAAACTCAAGTATTTCTATTTCAACAGATTTACCTTCAGGTGAAAATTTGATGGCATTGTGAAGCAAGTTTCTTAAGACAAACATGACCATTTCTTTATCAGCATAGACAATGGCATTAGTAGTTCCCTTAAGTTCAACTTCCACTTTTGATGTGGTTAGAATAGCTTTGAACACCTCTACTAATTCGAGATTTAGCGTTACTAAATCAAAATTTAATTTTCGTGGTTCAATACCCTGTAATTGCGACTTAACCCAAAGTAATAGGTTATCTGCCATGTCAATGCTTCGTTCATATTGAGCCTCGAGCATAATAACCGCTTCCGTAATTTCTTCTTGGGTTATATCAGGATAACTAAATACTTCTAACAAGTTTTTTAACGTGGTAAGTGGCGCTCTTAAATCATGAGAGGCCACACTAATCAGCTTATCTCTGACGCTGATAAACTTGGTTAATTCGTCATTTTTCTTATCTGTTTCGCTTTTTTGAAACTTCAATTGTCTCTGGGTATCAATCAATTGTTTCCGCTGTAAAAAAAGAACTACAGCTATAACTAACAGTACAAATGCAGCAGTGATAGAAACGATGGTAATAAGAAAATTTTGCTGATTTAATCGTTCATCTTGTTCCTTCTGAGTCCTGAGATAGTTATTTTCAATTTCTTGTGTTTTACGTTCTGCTTCAAGCTGCGTCAATCTTACATCGGTGCCTCGTAAGTCAGCATAATGAATGTTCATTAGCTTATTATTCTTCAAACTCCAGAAATAAGCTTCTTTGATATTCCCTAAAGAATCATTAGCCATTTGCAATACCGAAGTGGCATGAAAAGCATAAATAGGTAAATGCAAGTCCGTTGCCATTTGATATGCTTTGGAAGCGTATGTTATAGCTGAGTCAGGATTGTTAGAATGGAGGTAAACATTGGATAAAACGTTATAAAGATGTGTTATGGTTGCACTATCGCTAATCTTTTCTTCGGCTTCATGTAATAATTTCAAAGCCTTTTCAATTTCGCCACTGGCAAATAGCACATTGGCATAATCTCCCAAATAGCTGCCTTCTTCATCCGTATTACCCAAAGTAGAATAATGCAAAATTGCTATTCTTAAGTGTGGTAAAATGTTTCCCGAATCAAGATTGTTTTCTTCAAAAAGTACGGCACCTAACCTACCATGAGCATAGCCTTTTTCATTGGCTTCTCCATATTGCTCTGCGAGTCTTACAGCTTCTTCACCATATGAAATTGCTTTTTCATAGTTTCCAAAAGACCTCTGACACTCAGCCAAACCTGCTAGTATCAGAGAGAGTCTAGCATTATCTCCTCTAGCCCTTACACTCTTTTCAATCTCGGTCAAATAAGGAAACGCAAAATTTGGTTTACCCATATTGTGATAGTAAGAAGCCATAATCCGATAAAGCTTTTCCTTGCCTTCGGTTAATGCCTCTGCCGGAAAAAGAAACATCACCGAATCTATTTTCTCCTGATCTATCTCACCTGTTCCATAGTAGTGGTTATAGGCCGAATCTGCCCAAGCTTCATTTTTTTGAGGACTAACGGCTTGCTGGGCGTTACTATAATTACAAAAAAGTGCCATCGTAAAAAAGACAACAGCACTAAATCTATTGTAATGGGTTTTCTGATTATTCACAAAAACTATAGAATGCCTTTTTCATGTAATAGTCCAATGATATCATTTCCGTTTGCGTAAAGCAAGAGTAGTAACAACAAAAGCATGCCCGCAGTTTGAGCATATTCCAAAAACTTCTCTCCTGGCTTGCGCCCCGTTACCATTTCATAGATTAGGAATAAAACATGGCCACCGTCTAGTGCTGGAATTGGCAAGATATTCATAAACGCAAGCACAATGGATAAGAAAGCAGTCATTGACCAAAAAACTTCCCAATCCCACTGCGGAGCAAACAAACCGCCAATAGCACCAAAACCACCCAAAGAACTAGCTCCTTCTTTGGTGAAAATCAAAGACATGCTTGATACATAAGAACCTAAAACATCGCCTGTTTTGGTAACACCGGCAGGTATTGATTCAAAAAAGCCAAATTCTCGAGTTTCGGTTTCAATCAAATCGCGTGGCATCATAAGCGAGATACCAATGGTGCCTTTATCCGAAACATCAATCATGAAATCTTTTTCAACGCCATTGCGCAGCACCGTAAACTTCGCTGTTTTATCATGAAGGCTTTTTACTTTTTGCACGCCATCCAAATAGCCTAGTAGTGCTGTGTCATTAATCGCAACGATTTGATCATTAGCCAAAATTCCAGCTTTATCCGCATTATCGTTTGGTGTAGGTTCTTTTACTATAAAAGGTAGATTTATGCTAAATAAACCTTTCACTTTTTTAGCTAAGATAACTTGGTCAAAGTCTTCAGATAACGTAATTGTCTGCTCTACTCCATTGCGCTCAATTAAGATTTCGCGAGCTCCGTGAACGAGTATTTTATTGCCTAACTCACCCAAATACTGCACATCTTGACCTGGCAAGCCGAGCACTTTGTCTCCGTTCATCATGCCATAATCCATCAGCGTTGAGTCCACTGTTACGCCATATTCCAAATTTCTGAGTGGAATGCGTTCTTCGCCCCACGTGTATAGCACCATGCTATATATGAGGAAGCCAAGTAAAATATTCACAGTAACACCGCCAATCATAATGATCAGTCGCTGCCAAGCTGGCTTGCTTCTAAATTCATAATCTTTTGGAGGTAAAGCCATGGCTTCTTTGTCCATGCTTTCGTCAATCATTCCGCTAATTTTCACATAACCACCAAGTGGCAACCAGCCTATTCCGTATTCGGTATCGCCTTTTTTAAATTTGAAAAGTGAAAACCAAGGATCAAAAAACAAGTAGAATTTTTCAACGCGTGTTTTGAATAGTTTTGCAAAAAGAAAATGTCCCAATTCATGCACTATCACAAGGATTGATAGACTCAACAACAACTGTCCAACTTTAATTACTATTTCCATGCTTTATTTTTGTATTTATTTCGGTACTTATTTAATGAGCGACTTCACAAATGTTCGTGTTTCAGTATCTGTTGTCACATAATCATTGTAGTCGGGCTTCTTAACAAAGCTTATGCCATTCATAGCTTTTTCAATTAATTCATGAATTTGCATAAAACCAATGCGGTCGCTTAAAA
>CAZWXC010000094.1:0-7924 GCA_964637935.1 uncultured Flavobacteriales bacterium
AGATGCTTTTCGCATCTGGCGACCAAGCAATAGAAGTAAGGTATTGTTCAGGATCACCTTCTGGCTTAATGTATCGTGCTTCTGGCTTCAAAAGATCAACCAAGCCAAGAGTTACGTGATGACTTTTCATACCTGCCATCGGATAGTAAATCATCTCTGTTTCGGCAGGTTTAGTTGTAATGTGCACCAATGGATATTGTGTAACCATACTTTGATCCATTCGGTAAAAAGCAAGGTGTTGGCCATCTTTACTCCAAAACAATCCACTGTTGATTCCAAACTCATTTCTGTGTACTGCTTTGCCATAAACGATGGCTTCGCTGCCGTCTTTGGTCAATTGAGTGGTTTGTCCACCCACTGTAGCAATCTTCAGATTGTTTTCAAGCACATAAGCAACTGCCGAATAATCATTATTGAAAAGCACTTCTTCTGCATTCTCAGGCAATGTGATCAGTAATTGAGCAGTTTTTTCAGCAGCATTGATCCTGAAGTATTTATTACCACGATCTGCAAATACGGCTTCGTTGTCATTAAGCCAATTAAATCGTGGCATACGACCTAGCTTTTCAAGTTCGCCAGCATTCCAAGATTTTAATTCTTCCAACGAAAACCAAGGTTTCTCACTTCCGGTTTTAGAAGTACCTTTCATTAAAAGTGATTTTCCATCTTCGTCTGTTTTGTTGTAAGTGTAGAAATTTCCACTGGGTAAAAATCCCAGACCAGATTGAGGGAGAGGATAGTACTTAGAATATTGATTAAGCACACTTTCCTCGAGTGTTATTTCTTTATCCTGAGCGAAAATGGAGCCTTGCAATAAACATGCGATGGCAAGAAAATAAAGGTGCTTCATATAGTTTTTAAATGCAGTGCGGACAAAACTTTTGAGGTTCTGCCAAATAAATTATGTTGTCTTTTTTATCTGAAATATAAATTTCTTCAAACCAGATTTCACTTCTTTCTTCAGGTCTTATTTTTTCTAAGAAATACTCTTTGAATTCAGGTGAATAGCGACCATTTTTAACCTCGAACGATTTAATAATGCTGCCATCACTACTACGATGCACGGCTTTCATTGTAATGACCTTGAAGAATATTAAACTATCAAAGGTCATGTGGTATGCGGTAATTCCATACCCATAGAGCATTGGCCTAGTCGTTTCTGCCAGTCTTGGTGGTGGGTTGCTTCCATCAAAACCTCTCACTACAATTTTTTCAATAGTATAGGGTAGGTGTTCAATATCTGTTTCGGCCGCACGTCTTACAAGTTCATCTTCTGTATATTCTTGAGCAAGAGCCCCAAAGGCTAGTACAACCAACAAGTGTGTAAAAAGTAGTTTTCTCATGATATCAATCCGTATTGGCCAAATTTAACCATCTCAGCGGTATACGATTAAAGATTGTCATCAATCAGATCGCCAATGCCAGTTATAAGAATTGATTCTGGGTTTCCACGATACTTTACTTGACCTCCAGGTTTTATGAAATTTACCCTAAGTTTTCGGCTCGCATATACCTCAATTACTGAAATACCTGTCGTGTTAACTACTACATCTTCAGCTTGCAAATTATAAGCATGTACGTCACCAGATTTTATCACAGTAAAGTCAGCGGCAGTGGTGTAGCCATTTAAAATAAGATTACCAGAGTTTCTCAAATGTCCATTGACATAATCTGCATCAATTGAGAAATCAATATCACCTAAACCATTCGAAAAAAATGAAATAGAATCAGTGCTGAAGATGGTTTTAGATGAAATGCTGCCAGCGCTGTAGTTATTGATAGATTCGACATAAGGTAAAATCGCATTTAATTCAATTGCTAAATGCTCTTTGGTGCATCTATCAAGAAAAAAATCAAGTGATCTGCTTGTTTCATCTACACTTATCACTTTTTGCAAAGCTTCTTGAGCTATTTTTTCAAGCTGAGGAGTTTTGTCCGAATCAACCTCAATGGTAAGAGATGCCACCATATTTAAATTAATCTCACCAGCAGGATCAAGCTTTCGGGTTTTTATAACACGCTCGCCAGTTGGGTCAACACAACGCTGTCTGGAACAAGACAACATGCCGAGCAAAACCAAAATAATTAAGACATATTTCATACTAACTAGCAAACGACAAATATCGTAGTCTGTTTTGTAATCTATACCGCAGATAGCTTTTACTTTCGCGGCAACTTTAAAGGTATGCTTAGACTTAAATTACCAACCGACCCACGTTGGGTAAATATTGCAGAAAAAAACATTCAAGAGATTTTAATCGATCACGCATTTTGTGAGCAAAAAGCTGCCAGTAGTGCTATCTCTATTATTGTACAGTATCCTGAATATCCAGAATTGGTAGAAGCAATGGTTGAATTGGCTCGCGAAGAAATGGAGCATTTTCAGCGCGTGCACGAGCATTTGAAAAAGCGAGGAATGAGCCTTGGGCCAGAGCGAAAAGATCCTTATGTAAATGACTTGCGCAAATTTTTTAATAAAGGAGTTGGGAGAAAGCAACATTTGGTAAATACTTTGTTGATGGCCGGAATGATTGAAGCTCGCAGCTGTGAGCGATTCAGAGTGCTTTCTGAAAATATTGCAGATCAAGATTTGGCCGAATTTTACGCAGACTTAATGCGCAGCGAAGCCATGCATTACACGATGTTTTTAAAGTTTGCAAGAAAATACGGTGAAGGAATTTGTAAAGTGGACGAAATATGGTCTGAATTTCTTGATTTTGAAGCCGAAGTGATGAAAAATTACGGCACTAAAGAGTTCATACACGGTTAATCTGAAAACTTACATCTTTACCACGTTATAATTAAATTGGAAAATCTGTTTATCAGAGCCTTATTAAAATAAAAATTAGCCGAACATAACATCGGTTAAGGGTTTGAAAAACAAGATTGTACTTTTGCTAAATAAGAGAATTGAAATGTCTAAAGTAGAGCTTAATAGCGAATTCGAAAGCTGGATAATATCCGAAGAATTTACTCCTGATAAGGAAAAATATCAGGAATTGGTTGATAGAATGAACGCCTTGAAGGAAGAAACATCAAAGCAACAGTTGGAAGAGTATGTTGCCGAAAATGAATCGGAAGATGGCTTTGAGTACAATAATGATAAAGACGACAACCGCTTTGGCGAGCTGAGAGACATTTACCATGAAAAGCGCAAAAAGGCTGAAGCTGAGCGCAAAGCTGAGCAGGATACAAACGCCAAAATCAAGCAAGATCTTTTAAAAGAATTGCAAGATTTGATTCAAGATGAAGAAAACATTGGCCTAGCTTATAAGCGCTTTGATGCCATCAAAGTGAAATGGGGCGAAACCGGACAAACAGCACCAGATAAAAGACGAGAGCTTCAAGCAGAATATTCTCGTTTGATGGAGCAGTTTTACTACAATATCAAAATTTACCGTGAGCTTCAAATTCACGATTTGAAGAAAAATCAGGAGTTGAAGCTAGAAGTAATTGAAAAGATTAAAGCACTTGAGTCGGAGAAAAGTGTGAATCAAATTGACTTTTTAATCCATCAATATTTAGATGAGTGGGATCAATTGGGGCCAACATTTAAAGAAGAATGGGAAAAAATACGCGAAGACTTCAAAAATGCTGTAAGCACAGTATTTGATCGCATCAAATCTCACCGAAAAGAGGTGAAGGAAGAGCATCAACAAAATCTTGACGCCAAAATGGCTTTGGTAGCTAAGGTGAGCGAAATTTCTGTAACCGAGCTTACTGAAGTGAAGCAAGTGCAAATGCTGACGCGAGACGTTATTGAAATTCAAAAAGAATGGAAGAAAATTGGCTATGCAGGTCGCGGTAAAAACGATGCTGTTTGGGTTGATTTTAGAAAAGCATGTGATGAATACTTTGCCTCTCGAAAAGCGTTTTTAGATGAAAACAATAAGGAGTTTGACAAAGTAAAAGAGCGCAAGCGCAGCTTGATTGAAAAGGCTAAAGAAGCTCATCTGGGCGAAGACTTAGATAAAATGGCCAATGTGCTTAAAGGGCTGCAACGCGAGTGGAAACAAAGTGGAAAGCTTTTGCCTCAAGAGGAATACAAACTTTTCAAAGAATTTAGAAAATACTGTGACGATTTCTTTAATCGCAAGAAAAAAGAAACCGAAGAAGCTACTAAGGCTTTTGAAGAAAATGTAAAGCAGAAAGAGGCTTTGATCGCAGCATTTACAGCCGAACTTGAAGCTGGAATAAAAGAAAAAGGCGAAGCTGCCATTGAAGAGTGGAAAACGAAATGGGCACAGATTGGTGATGCTGGAGAAAAAGCGGCTAAGCAAACCGAATCAGCTTTTAATGGCTTGATTTCAAAAGCTTTTCAAAGTTTAGGAATTACCAAAGAGCAATTAGAAGAAAAGCGTTTTGAAGCTAAGTTGGATATTTTGTCTAATAAGGGAAATGCTACCGAATCACTTCAGAAGGAGAAAATGTTCTTAATCGGAAAAATCAAAGAAGCTCAAATTGCTTTGGTGCAACTTGAAGGAAAACTTGATTTCTTTAAATTCTCAGATGATAAAAATCCGCTTAAGCGTGATGTTATGAGTAAAATTGAAGCAGCACAAGATGAGGTTGCTCAGTTGAAAGACAAGAAGAAGCGCATAGATTTAGCAATGAAAGATTTGGCAAAAGCCGAAACTGCCGAAGCTGAAAAAGCGGAAAGCGATACGGAGGAAAGCCCAGAATAACTCAGAAGAAATAATTTAAATTGAGCCTGTTTCAGAAATGAAACGGGCTTTTTTTATTTAGTGCATGTCCATGGTCCAATACCTGTGGTATCTGCCTCTAGTGCACTTACCAAAGGACGCGAGTTTGCATTGGTTCCACATACTTCTCGTTCAATGGTTTCACCTTCTTGCTGGGCAGTACATACATAACATTTGTTGCAGCTGCTTAACGTAATCATGAGAGTTGTAAAGGCAAAAAATAAATTTTTCATCGTTGCGAAGGTAATATGTTGCACCAAACGTCTACTGAGCCTGAATATTGGCGATCATTTTTTGTGGTCTAATGTTTAAAGCGTCATTTTGAATCCTTGTCTTGCTGAAAGCTTTTTGCGCCCATCGATAGACAATGCCATTAAACATGAGAGCATCGTCAAAATTGCAAGCGTGACCACAGTTATTGAGTTTTATAAATTGAGCTCGTACGCCCCATTTCTTCTTCAAATACCGCGCATGATTATGAATCACGGGCGAGTCGAAACTACCATTGATCAACAATACTGGATAAGTTCCTTGGGTTATATCTTGCTTCCGAAACATGTGAAAAGCAGCGTAAACTTTCTTAATTTCCTCGCGCTTCATACTTCCGATGCATCTTCTGATTTGGGCTCGAGTTTCCTTGTTACCAAGCCATTTATTGCCTCTCATAAACCAAGTAAGCATAAATGAAAGCTTCAAAAACTGTTTAGTATTTAGTTTCGAAAACAGGAACATCGCCATCCATTTTGGAAAAAACAAAGTGGTAACGGTTTTTTCGATCAGCGTGAGCTTCAGCGAAGCTGCGGTTCCTATTAAACATAAACCTGTAATGCGTTCTGGTTGCTCGGCAGCCATCCATTGAGCAATCATTCCGCCTAACGACATTCCACAAATAATGGCAGAATCGAGGTTCAATTCATCCATCAATTCAAACACATCTTGCCCGAGCATGCTCACCGTGTATTCCTTTTCAGGTCCGTTTTCTGAGTTTCCGTGACCACGTAAATCAAGAATGATGGTTCTAAAACGTTGTGAAAAGAATTCTACTTGAGGTTGCCAAATTGCTGAATTGACAAAGCCACCATGAATAAAAATCATGGCTTCACCATTGCCAGTATCTGTGTAATGAAGTTTCAATTGAAATTTGAAGGCGGAAAATAAATAAAATCGAAGTGCTATTGCTGTAGAAAAGCTTACAGACCTATATCAATTTAAATTAATTGGTTTACAGACTAATAACAATGAAATGTTCTTATTTATTTAATCTTATTTCCTGTGCTGCTTGTTTTAATTGTCCAATTTTGCAATCTGGATATGAGGAACTATTCTTTTTTAACTAACAACATCGCTACGGTGTTTGCTCAATGCACAAACATCTTAAAAGAGCAAGGTTTTGAAGTGTTGGACACTGATAAAGTGCATTTATCTATCGAAGCTTCTATCAAAGAACAAAACCTTCGAAACAGGCTCTTTCATCTCCATTTTAATCATATTTCTTCTGATCAATATCAACTGAACGTTGAGGTAAGAAACATGAGCCTTGAATTTGTGAAAGACCGGAAAAACAAAAGGCTCGAACTTATTTTCATTCGAGCCTTTCACAGGTTTATTATCGAGCAATCTGCTCTTAAGAATTTAGCACAAAGCGCTTAAATAGTAATATTCCAGCCGTGCGTATCTGCTTCTTGTCCTTTCTTGATTCTTAATAGTTTTTCGCCAATTACAGGAGAAATTTTACGAGTATCAATTTCAGGTAAATCAAACGTCTGATCTTCAAACGTTATTTTGATTACGTTGGCAATGGTTGCTGCTGTTCCTACACCAAACACTTCTTTTAAAGTGCCAGCTTTGGCAGCTTCAACTACTTCATCAGTACTTATTCTTCGCTCTTCAACGTTTACCCCAGCTTCGCGAGCTAAGGTTAAAAAGCTGTCGCGCGTTACACCTGGAAGAATGGTAGCGGTAAGTGGAGGTGTAATCAACGTATCGCCAATTACAAGCATCATATTCATCGTGCCCGCTTCTTCTAAGTACTTGTGCTCCTTAGCATCAGTCCAAATTAATTGATCAATGCCTTGCTCTTGGGCAAGCTTTGCTGGGTAAAGCGCAGAAGCGTAATTACCAGCAGCTTTTGCAGCACCCACACCACCCATTGCAGCGCGTGTATAGTGCGTTTCAATTTTTAGGTGAAGCGGTTTTGGATAATAAGGCCCAACAGGAGCTAGAATAATCATGAACATGTAGGTTTCGCTTGGTTTAACGCCCAAAAGAGCGTCTGTAGCGAACATAAATGGCCTTATATACAATGAGCTATCACTGCGATTCGGAACCCACGCACGATCTAAATTGATGAGTTGGCGCATGCCTTCAACAAAAATTTCTTTTGGAATTTCTGGCATGCATAGTCTTGTTGCTGAGGCGTTGAAACGCGCCCAGTTTTTCTCTGGTCTAAATACTACTACTTCGTTTGCTTCTGTTCTAAAAGCTTTTAATCCTTCAAAAATGGATTGTCCGTAGTGTATCATTGAAGAGGCCGGAGATAGTGGAATGTTTCCGTAAGGCATGATCTTCGGAGCCGACCATTCACCGTTGATGTATTGACACATCAACATGTGATCGGTAAAGACTTTGCCAAATGGAAGATTCTCAAAATCAACATCATTCAATCGAGAAGACTCGATTCTGTTGATTTCAATTTCTAGTGTATCTGTCATTTTCAATGTTTAAATTATCGAGGAAGGAGTGCGAAGATACTTTTTCGTCTAAGCTTTTTACTTCAAATGGTGACCGAAGGTTTATTTATTCGACTATCATATTGTCTCAGTCGATTGACGTGGAACCCACCCTGAGTTGCCATCGTTTAACCTTATACGAAGCCAGTCAGCATCTTGCGCTAAAACAATTACTTTAACGCCTTCGTGTAGCACAAATTGATCGGTGCTTTTATTAGTTGGTTCGCTTTTTACATTAACGGTTGGTGCGAATATGATTGCTTCTTTTCGGTTTTTCCAATTCAATGCAGTGCTGCCCAATGCATAGCTCAACCCAAACAGGCTCAGGATTAAAATCGAACCCAAAAATCCAAGCTTTTTGTGAGAAGGTTCTCTACCCAAAATAAATAAACTGAGCACAGCGACTAAACTTAAAATGAAAATGAGGCTGATCCAAGCCCATGAATCAGGATGCAAAGAAAGCGCAGCATTTTGCCACCATTGTGTAATGAA
>CAZWXC010000095.1:0-7923 GCA_964637935.1 uncultured Flavobacteriales bacterium
AACGATGGTTGTATAAGCCATTGCACCAGAATCTTCAAGACGCTGAACAATACCCACACCGGTAGATGCTTTTTGACCTGATGCTACATAAATACAGTAAACAGGCTCGCCTCTATCGTAAAATTCTTTTTGGTTGATAATGGTATCAATCGCAACAGTTGTTTTACCTGTTTGACGGTCACCAATGATCAATTCTCTTTGTCCTCGTCCTACTGGAATCATGGCATCAATTGCTTTGATACCTGTTTGAAGTGGCTCGTTTACTGGTTGGCGGAAAATAACCCCAGGAGCTTTACGCTCGATAGGCATTTCATACAACTCACCAGTGATTGGGCCTTTACCATCTATTGGTTCGCCTAGTGTGTTTACTACGCGACCTACAATGCCTTCACCAACTTTAAGTGATGCAATGGTTTTGGTTCTTTTTACGGTGTCACCTTCTTTGATCGTAGTAGAGTGACCCAATAATACGGCACCTACGTTGTCTTCTTCAAGGTTAAGAGCAATTGCTCTAAGACCATTTTCAAATTCGATCAATTCTCCTGCTTGTACATTAGAAAGACCGTAAATACGTGCAATACCGTCACCTACTTGCAATACAGTTCCTACTTCTTCAAGTTCGGCTGCTGTTTTGGCTCCTGAGAGTTGCTCTCTTAGTATCGCGCTTACTTCTGCTGGTTTAATTTCAGGCATAACTTATAATGATTAGCTGCTGAAAGCTTATTGTTTAGATATATCGAATTTCAGATCGTGAATTTTCTTAGCGATAGACGCATCAAAACGTTTATCACCTATTTGGATGATCATACCACCAAGAATTTTAGGATCAACTTTTTCAACCAATTCAATGGTTCCGTTGATTTTTAAATCGGCAGCAATCGCATCTTTTTGGGCTTGGCTCAATGTAAGTGCACTAGTCACTTGCACTGTTACAATGCCTTTGTGAGTTTTGTAAAGCTCGATGAATGATGTTGCGATGTGTGGCAACAAACGTTCACGACCTTTTTCAGTAATCAAATGAATGAATTGAAGCGAAAGGTCAGAAACACTGTTTTCGAAAACAGCTTTAAGAACTGATTGCTTCTTTTCAGGCTTGATGATTGGAGATTGCAACATCAGCTCAAGCTCATGATTTTCGGCACAAACGCTGCGCACTAAAACCATGTCGGCCTTTG
The DNA here is from genome assembly GCA_964637935.1 of uncultured Flavobacteriales bacterium. Classification (GTDB taxonomy): domain Bacteria; phylum Bacteroidota; class Bacteroidia; order Flavobacteriales_G; family Salibacteraceae; genus SHAN690. Next base: position 1,176 of record CAZWXC010000095.1, read on the forward strand.
CTTCTTCAAGCACTCCTTTTTCTATTGAAAGAGAAAGAAGTGATTGCGCATATCTTATGGCTGACTTCGTTCCTTTCATTAGTTGAAGTGAATTTCTTTAATCGCTGCGTTGATTGATGCTTTCTGTTGATCGGCATCAGCCAATTTTTCAGTCAAAATCTTTTCAGCAAATTCTATTGAGATGTCAGCAATTTGATTTTTAAGTTCATTAATTGCTTTGCTCTTTTCGTTTTTAATTTCTTCACGAGCACCAGCGATAATCTTATCAGCTTCTTCTTGTGCTTTGTGTTTAGCTTCAAAAATCACTTTGTTTTTCATGTCGCGTGCTTCTTTAAGCATTTCGTCACGTTCAGCTCTTGCTTCTTGCAAAAGTGCTTCGTTGCTTTCTTTAAGCTTGCGCATTTCATGCTTAGCATTTTCAGCCGCATTCAGTGCTTCTTCTATGTCTTGCTCTCTTGAGTTAACCGCCTTTAATGTTGGTTTCCAAGCAAATTTTCTGAGTAAGAAAAGTAGGATTAAGAAAAGGGCTGTTTGCCAGAAGAACAGTCCAAAAGTGAATTCGCCTATTAATTTTTCCACGACTAAGTGTGTTTGTAGTTCGTTTTATTTTTTAAGTAATCAAACACCACAGCCAACCGCTGCAGTGTTTGATTGTTTTTGATGATTAAGCTGCGAAAAGAGCAGCGAAACCAATACCTTCAATTAGTGCGGCAGCAATAAGCATAGCTGTTTGAATTTTACCTGCAGCTTCTGGTTGACGAGCAATAGCTTCCATTGCTGAACCACCAATTCTACCGATACCCATACCAGCTCCGATTACGATCAAACCTGCACCTACGATGTTTGGAATTTCCATTTCTAATTGATTAAAGGATTAAATATATAGTCTTTATAATGTCTTAATTAATGATGATCTTCTTCTACTGCTGAGCCAAAATATAGCGCAGTAAGCATGGTGAAGATGTAAGCCTGAAGTGCTGCTACCAACAATTCAAGAACAGATAAGAAAAGCGTTAATCCGAAGAACGCGCCTCTAGCAAACCAGTTGTTGAATACGAATAGTAAACCAATCAAACTCATGATTACAATGTGCCCTGCTTTGATGTTAGCATACAAACGAATCATCAATGCGAATGGCTTGATCAATACTCCTAACAATTCTATTGGAGCAAGAATTACCTTCATTGGAGCAGGAACACCAGGCATCCAGAAAATGTGTTTCCAGTAATATTTCTTAGAAGTAAGTTGTGTGATTAAGAATGTCATTAAAGACAAAGCAAATGTTACAGCAATATTTCCAGTAACATTAATTCCTAGTGGAGTAAGACCCAAAAGGTTGATCAACCAGATGAAGAAGAATACGGTAAGCAAGTAGCTCATGTATTTTTCATAATGCTTTTTACCAATATTTGGGATAGCAATTTCATCACGGACGAATATTACCAATGGCTCAAGGAATTTACCAATGCCTTTAGGTACGCGGTTAGTTTTGTAAGAATTACCTAAGCTTCTGAACATTAAGAACAAGATTAAACTTGCCATCATAATGCTGAATACATTCTTGGTAATAGAAAGATCAAGAGGCTTTACATTGGTTGGATGATGATCACCATCAAAAGCCATTGCGCCAGCAGCGTCTGTTCTGTAAATTTTGTTGTGATAAAGTGCGTAGTAGTTTCCGTTTGATTCAGCTACTGATTCACCGTGGTGAAACTTTGAGGACATGAACACATGTAAACCATCATCCCAAATGATTACTGGAAGCGGGAAACCATAATGTTTGCCTGCTGCTTCATCAGAAAACAAGTGAAAGTCATGCACATCTTCCAAGTGATGATCAATATCTTGTTTGATTTTTTCTTTCAAACTGAGCTCTTCCGCATGCGTAGAGTCAGCCATGTGAAGAGTATCTGGCTCATTCGAAAACGCATTAAACGAATTGAAAACCAAAAGAGTAACTAAAAGCGAGAAGATGTTTTTTAACTTCATTACACACAATCTATGTGAGGGTTTTAAAAAGCGCTGCAAATGTATGTATTAAGTTTTGAAACAAAAACCAAAATGAACACAGTATTAACAGCGTCTTTTTAGGTGCTAGTTTTTGTCATTGTTTAGCATCTGCACCAAGTAGTAGGTTTCGAATGCAAGGCACACAGCGTAAGGCACGAAAAACGTGATAAACTCAGGTTTTCCGATATCTCCATCGCTGTTGTATGTTGGGTAAAAGAAGATGAAAAAGCCAGTAAACTTTACTAAACTGCCAGCCATATAAATAAATCCAAGGCTGGTGACAAAGCGTTTTTTTGCCAATTCTAGGATGATGAAAATCACTATTGCCAACAAGAAATTAACAATGTAAGCTCTTAGGAATAGATTTTCGTCAAGGCTAATTTCTTTTTGGATAAGCAAATAACCATGCAAAAAGCCAACAGCAATATTGATTGCTAATAAGATGAGAGAAAAAACGAGCGTATGCTTAATGGCAGGGTTCAAAACGTGAAAGCGAGTTAGTCGTTGAGCTTGTTTACTTGTTTGATTACGCTATAAAGCGAAGCTCCAACAGCGAGTAAAGTAAAGATCATTGTAAACCATTTCTTATCAGCCGGGTATTCGCCATCTAGCCATTTACCAAAATAGGCGCCCAAAAATATTGTGACGCCCATTTGTATGCCCATGCCCGAAAGCTCGAGGATTTTATTACGCTGATTTTTCGGCAATTCGTTTTTTATCGTTTTGCGATAAGTCTTTTACGATACCGCCCATGCTGCAAGAGCCGCTAAAGACTGCGCCTGGTTCTATTTGAAGTTTTCCTGTAATTACTTCGCCATGCAATTTGGCCGAAGCTTGTAAAGTCAATTGTTCTTTTACGGTGATTTTACCTTTTACTTCACCACTTATGTTTGCTGAGTTGCAAACGATGGTTCCTTCTACTCTGCCTGATGGACCAACTACCAGTTTTCCGGTTGAATCAATTGAGCCGTCTAAACTGCCGTCAATTCTTAAAACGCCATCGGTTTTAATGTCTCCTTGTATTTCGGTGCCTTTGGCTATTTGGTTGTGTGCGCCAAATTCTCCATCTGCACTTTTATCCTTGTTTTTACCGCTTAAGTTCATCATATAATTTTAGCTCGACTTAGCAAATTTAGAATTCTGATACGAACTGAGTCGAAAAGGGTTTTGTTGCTTATTTGGTTTTGAGATAGTTTTCGTTGAAGAAAACCATGTACGCATCCAAATTTTGGCTTTTATAAAAGCTCGCATAGTTATCTAATGAGATAACAAATGGTGTTACTGGTTTTGCCAAAAGTTCTTTGTTTTCGGGCGCGGCCTTGGTAAAGGTGTTGAAATAATCCATTGACTTTGGCGCGATCCCAATGCCCGAAACAACAATCATATTTTTCTTATCCTTGATAGGAATCATGGAGGTTTTGTAGCCTTTTGTGCTGAAGTATTTTCTGTTAAAATCAGAAACGGCAGCCTGCAATTCAGTTGCGTTGAGGCTGTCGTCTGCTATCAGAATGAAGTTGTGCGATCCACCAATATCATACTTATATAACTCTGCTGCTTTCTCCAATTCTTCTTGACTTTGCTCTTCTTCTACTTCGCTTCCTTCCGTTTTTCCTTCTTCGGGTGCTTTCAAGTATTCAAGCATTTCACCAGCTTCTTTACCTACTTCGCTGGCGCCATAATCTGCTTTTACCTTTTCTAGTTCGGCAATCATGCGTTCTGGGCTATCGATATAGCCGAGACAAAGTGCTTCGAGCAATTTAAACTGAGGTGTAAAACTCGTGTTTGGATATTCGCTCAAACCTGTGGTGGTATACTCATATGATTTTCTGTAAAACCCTTGCTCGAAATAGGCATAAGCTTTTGAGTAAATCTCTTGAACTACAGCATCTTTTTGGGCTATATCTTCTGTGTAATTTGGGTTGAGAATAAACTTAGCATACTCAGAATCTGGGTATTCTTTCAGGAGCTTGTCCTTATAAAAATCCGCTTTAGCGCTGTTGCTTTTGTTTGTATTGATCAAATAAAGTTGGTAATAAACATTAGGATGATACTTGCTGGTATCGTATCGCGAAATCAATTCTTCGAAGGTTTCGATCGCTTTTGGCTCGTCAAGCATTTGGTCTTTATAAACGATAGCCAAATCATAGAGAGCTTCCACAATCAGAGCGTTTGACTTTGCCAACTTTGGTTCTGTATCAGGTAAATCTTTCTTGTAAAAGTTTGGGTTTTTAGGATCATTGGCACCATCAAGCGCATTGCTGTCAGCTTCGTCTTCTGTATCGGTTTCCACTAAAAGTGGAGCTAATGAAGTTTTATCTTGTCTGCGCCAATCGTCTTCATTTTTTCTGGTTCCCCAGATTTTCTTGAACTCAGCTGCTCCAAAACCTACGGCTGCTGGATTGTAGAAATACCATTCGCCACGGGTAATATTTTTGTTTACTACAGTGTTTTGCTGAAATTGAGCTTGCTGCGATTGTATTTCATCCAGTTGTTTTTGGCGCTCAGCTTCTTTTTCAGCGTTTTCTAAGTTGCGAATGATTTCGTCAATTTTTTGTTCTTGCTCTTTTTCTGAAAGTTGAACAAATGCTTGTAAACTATCTTGTTCATTGATGATGTTTACATCGCGCATCATTTGCGTCAAGCTATTCGCTCTAGCCAAAATCATAGGATAATCGGGATGTTCTGGACTTAAAAAAGTTACAGTAGAATCGTAATAAGCTTGCGCAACGGGATACTGAAGTTTTTTGAAATAGATATCGCCCAATTTGTAAAAGGCCATTCCTTTTGCGTTGCCGTTTTTAACCGACTTTGTGGTGGCAAGTTTTAGGTATTCAATTCCTTTTTCTTCGTTGCCTTCTTTTAGTTCTAATTCCGCAAGAGCGTAATATATCTGGTCTTTGTATTCAATGTTTTTGTCATCCTTAAGCATCTTAAACAAGATGTCTTTGATCTCTTGTGTGTTTCCTGATGTAACATCATAAGCCAAAGCGCGATTAATCTTGGCATAAAAAGTCATTTCATAATCAGGGTTGCGCTTTATCACTTCTGCATAAAGTCTACTGCTTTCGCCACCGTTGCCTTCAAGGCGATTGAGCTGCGCTAGAATAAATAATCTTCGCGTTTTCTCGGTTCGGTTTTTGGTAAACGCTACCGACTTTTCCATTTCTTTAAGCGCATCATCTCTTCTATTTTGTTTTAAATAGAAATAAGCCCTAAAAGCATAGAAATCGCCCATCATTTTTTCTGGGAAACCTTCAGTAGTTTTTACTTTTCTGAGTTGTTCGCTTGCCCGTTCGTATTGTTCTTGTTCGGTGTAAACACGCGCTAACCAGAAATAAGACTGCTGCTTTATTGCTGGCTCGTCATATTTTCTTTTTGTGAAATCGAAAATTTGCTTGGCTTGAGTCAATTCGCCTTTCAAAAATTGCGCTTCGCCCATCACCATCCAAGTGTCATCTATCCAATTGCAATATTCCTTTCCAGAAATATCCATGCTGTGGCGGTCTACTACAAGCGATGTTTTTTCAATAGCTCTATCCAAGGTTGGATAAACTGGCTGAACAACTTCTGGCTTAGCATAAATAAAAATCGGAAGAAGTTGCGTGTAGTCTTCTTCGTAGCTGGTTTTCATGGCGGTGTGCGCATCTTTTAGCGCAAGTCGTCCATTAAAAAAACCATTGTAATGAGACGTCACATTGTGGTATGTGCGGTTTACGATGGTGTTTTTTTCTTGCGAACAACCAGCAAATAAAAGGCTCAAGGCCAAAAACAGTATTGGGCGTTTTAGAATCAAAAAAAGTTCTTTTTTAGCACTTTAAAGGTGGGCAAAAGTATCCCATTTCTTTTGGAGTTTTACAGGAACGTAGCACCTGTATTATTATTGAGATATTTGGCAAAATAAATAATGGCAAAAAAGCAAGACGATAAAGGTGAAAAGCGAAAGCTAGTAGAGCGGTTAAGAAGTCACTATAAACTGGTGATTTTGAACATCGATACGTTTGAAGAGCGCTTTTCATTGTTGCTTACGCCCATGAATGTGATTTTGATTGGCGGCAGTTCTTTAGTCATTATCATCTTACTCACGTTTGCGCTTTTGGGCTGGACTCCGTTGCGTTTTTACCTTCCAGGCTATTCAGAAGATTATCGCGTAAAGCGCTTGGCTGTTGAAGCATATTTAAAGTCAGACTCGATGGAAATAGCTTTGGCTCAGCGTGATTTGTTTATCGATAACATGCAGCGAGTGCTTCGAGGCGAAATTGATACGCTGATTGATGCTGACGTGATTGCTGAATTGGAGTTTGACCCGAAAAAGGCAAATTATGCGCGCAGCACCGAAGATTCTATTCTTCGTGCGGAAATTGAAAAAGAAGATTTGGTGAATTTGTCGCCCAATTTTAACAGGGATGATAAAACCAATTACTTGCTTTTTCCACCCGTGAAAGGAACGATTACCGATAAGTTTAACCCGCAGCGCGAGCATTTTGGAATTGATGTGGCAGCTGCAAAAGACGCAGCTATAAAAGCGATAGACGAAGGCACGGTAACGCTTGCGGCTTACACGGCCGAAACGGGATATATCATCCAAATTCAGCACGACAACGATTTGATTTCTGTTTACAAACACAACTCTAGTTTGCTGAAAAAGCAAGGAGAAAAAGTGCGTGCTGGTGAAGCTATCGCTATTATTGGCGAAACGGGCGAATATTCAAGCGGCCCGCACCTTCACTTTGAAATGTGG
>CAZWXC010000096.1:0-7912 GCA_964637935.1 uncultured Flavobacteriales bacterium
GAAGCTGAATTGATGCTGTTAGAAGGTTATTTGACCGACATATACAATGAGTTTGTGCAAAAAGTAGCTGATGGTCGCGGCAAGCAATGGCCAGAAATTGACTCGATTGGTCGCGGTAGAGTTTGGGTTGGCACCGATGCTTTGGCCAACGGATTGGTAGATGAAATTGGTGATCTTGAAGCTGCAGTTGCCTACGCTGCCAAGCAAGCTGAGTTAGAAGATTATGAAATAATTGAATTGCCGAAAAAGAAAGATCCGATTCAAGAAATGATCAAAGAAATGTCTGAAAACACTAAAATAACTGTTGCAGAGTGGGCTTTGGGCAAAGAGCAAGTAAAATACTTGAAGCAAATTGAAGACATCCAAAACATGGATGGTTTTCAAGCGAGAATGCTTTATGATATCCGTGTGAAATAATAGACACATCACACTCAATGAAAGCCGCGAGAACGAGGTTCTCGTGGCTTTTTTTATTACTCCAAATTCAAACAAATGAAAATCATGAAAATTGCATGTGAGTGAATTATGTAGTATAATTTCGAAGCATCGATTGAAAAAGTGATCAGCTGAATATGGAAAACAAGGAAATAGCTTCGGTTTTTAAGTTGGTAGGCCAACTCATGGAACTTCATGACGAGAATAAATTCAAAACAAGAAGCTATACAAATGCGGCTTTTCAGATTTCGAAATATCCTGAGCGAATAGTTGATTTAAGCATGGAACAGCTTGAGTCGGTGCCAGGAATTGGTAAAAACCTCGTTCCAAAACTTACCGAGTTATTAGAAACAGGCGAAATGGACTATTTGCAAAAGTGGATTGATATTACTCCGCTTGGCGTCATCGAAATGCTTAAAATTAAAGGACTCGGTCCAAGCAAAGTGCGCACCATTTGGCAAGGCATGGAAATAGAATCGCCAGGCGAATTGCTATACGCCTGCAACGAAAATCGCTTAGTAGATCTGAAAGGTTTTGGAGATAAAACGCAAGCTGCGGTAAAAGCGTCCATCGAGTTTATGATGGAACATCAATCAAAAACACTTTACGCTTCGGTAGATGGTTTGATTGATGAAATCATCACTTACGTGAATGCCAACAATAATGGTAAGATTGCCTTAGTGGGCGAAGCCGCGATGAAAAATCCAGTATTGAGCGAGCTTGAGTTTATTGTAGACGAATCAGTGATCAATTTGCCCGATACAAGCGAACTCAAAACCAAAGTTCATTCTCATACGGTTCAGGCCGATTCTTTTGACTTAGAGCAATTTAAAAGAAGTGCAACAGAAGCACATTTGTCTCAACTGAATATTGGTACCGCGATAAATGCAGCACAAGTTTATCAATTGAACGACTTGCCATTTATTGAGCCAGAAATGCGTCTCGGGAACTTCGAGTTTGATTGGATTAAAAAACACCAAGCTTCAGATTTAATCACGAATCAAGATTTGCACGGGTGCTTGCACAATCACTCTACTTACAGCGATGGAATGCACACGCTCAAAGACATGGCGGTGTTTTTGAAAAACGAAGGCTACCAATACCTGGGAATTTCAGATCACTCGCAAACTGCAGTTTATGCCAGCGGCTTAAAACCTGAAAAGATCTTTGATCAACACGCTGAAATTGATGCGTTGAACGCGGAATTAGCACCATTCAAAATATTAAAAGGCATTGAATCAGATATTCTAAGCGATGGTTCTTTAGATTACGAAAACGAGGTTTTGGCAAGCTTCGATTTCATAGTTGCGTCCATACATTCTGCCATGAAAATGGATGAAGAAACGGCCACTAAAAGATTGATAAAAGCGATTGAAAACCCGTTCACTAAGATTCTTGGTCATCCAACTGGTCGACTCTTGTTGTCGCGTCCTGGTTATCCAATCAATCATAAAAAAGTAATTGACGCTTGCGCGGAAAATGGAGTCTGCATTGAATTGAACGCCAACCCGATGCGCTTAGACATTGATCATACTTGGATTCCGTATTGCATGGAAAAAGGAGTGATGATTTCCATCAATCCAGATGCACACCGCAAAGAAGGCTTTCGCCACATGGAATATGGCGTGCTGGCTGCGCGAAGAGGCGGCCTCACAAAAGCATTTACCCTAAACGCACTTTCACTTTCTGAACTCGAAACTTGGCTTAAAAAGTAAATAATGGCATTCACTCAACTAATTTATCTGGCATCAGACACCATTCTGATTGCCGAAGAACATGTTTTACTCATCAAGAGAAAAAACGAACCTTTTAAAGGGATGTGGGCCTTTCCTGGAGGTTTTGTAGATGAAGGTGAAGATTTGCCAAATGCTGCAGCTCGCGAATTGCTCGAAGAAACTTCTGTAGCTATTAATCCTGAAAGATTAACACAGTTTAAAACCTATGGTAAACCAGGGCGTGATCCTCGATTTCATACTGTAAGTGTGGTGTATGCTGTGCATGTAAATGAAAAGCCTGAGGCAATAGCCGCTGATGATGCGGCCGAAGTTGCTTGGTTCAACCTCAGTAAGTTGCCAAAAATGGCATTTGATCACAAAGCGATTTTAGAAGAATACCTTTTGTTTTGAAAATGGAGAAATAGCTTGTTGATTTAGTTTTTAGGCTCGTCTCTGGTGCCGCAATCAACACAGTCAGAACCTAAGTCGCAATGGTCATAAGTAGAGCCCTCGCCACCATCATCACACACGCCATCACTAGGCCAAGCACAAGTGTTATCGCACAATTCTTTCACACACGAACTCATGCTTAAAGTTCCTAAAACAGCGATACACGCAATTAAAATTCTTGTAAAACTTGATTTCATTTTTTAATAAAGTGTTTGACAATAGTCGTAAAAAATGATGGCTTTCAGCAAATTATCGCAGCGAATCAGGCAAATCTCTTGTTTTAATTTTCTCCTTGGTGATCACAATGCGTTCGCCACAATCGCTGCAATCGGTGCCTATTTTGCATAAGTTGCTAATCGACTCTTCACCTCCATCATCGCATTCGCCATCATTGTTGAATGGTACGCAGGCGTCTTCGCAAACTACTGTTTCAATCTCAATTGTTTCTCTTTTGCAAGCTACTGCAACAAACAAAAAGGAGCATAAAATGATTGAAATTCGTTGCATGATTTTAAGTTTTTGATGCTCTAAAATAAAGACGTTATTCAACGCATTTTGATAGTAAGATCAAAATTTATTTTGTGGCGCTTTTGTCTCTTTCTTTCAATGCAAGGTTCAACGCTTCGAAACCACGCTTAGTATTGTTGTTCAATGTTTTCTGAAATCAAAAGTCTCATTTAATCAATTGAGCCCATTTGATATGGGTCAAGAAATGGAATTCTCACAGTACTGAGATTTGGCATTGAGTAGAGGCGATGTTGGTCGATGCTTTTTGATTCTAAAATTGAAAATAGATAAACGGCTGTGCATCTGCGCTGATGCTTTGATAAATGATGATAATCACAACAATGCAGATTATACCTTGCTTCACCGGATGCGCGTTGATGAACCAATCTCGCCATTTCGTTTTGAAATCAAAACTAAGCCAATGGGTAATAAAACCTAGGATCATCACCATTAGCGTGTATTTAAAACCAATGATGAAGTCGGGAAGAATAGCCCAGCCCATGTTGGTTTTTAGCTGATGAAAGAATTGTGCAACGCCTTCTGTGTCTGGCGCTCTAAACCAAAGTCGAGTAAAGGTGATGAAGGTAAACGTGAATCCAATTCTCCAAATTCTAGTTGCCCAATGCGTGCTCTTCTCATAAGGACTAATCTTTTTCCAAGATTTATAGATTAAAAGTCCTGTCCCGTTAATGGCGCCCCAAGTGATGAAATTCCAACTGGCTCCGTGCCACAAGCCGCCTAGCAGCATGGTTATCATCAGGTTTACGTTGGTTCTAAGCCTACCGTGTTGATTACCACCGATGGGTATGTAGAGGTAATCTTTCAGGAATGTGCTGAGCGAGATATGCCAACGTCTCCAAAAATCGGCCACGCTAAGCGCTTTGTAGGGCGAATTAAAGTTGTCGCTCAACTTAAATCCCATCAGCAATGATAAGCCGATGGCGATGTCTGTATATCCGCTAAAATCAACGTAAACCTGAAGTGAGTAGGCAAATAGCGCGGTAATGTTTTCAATACCAGTGTAGCTGAGCGGATTAGAAAAAACACGGTCTATGAAATTCACAGCCATGTAATCTCCAATGAATATCTTTTTGAAAAGGCCTTTTAAAATCATGAATAAAGCCAATCCAAACTCGGCTTGGGTGAGAATACTTCTTTTATGGAGTTGCGGAATAAATTCACTCGCACGAACAATTGGGCCGGCTACCAATTGCGGGAAAAACGACACGTAAAAACCAAAGTCGAGCAATGAATCAATCGGTTTGAGTTTTCCTCGATAAATATCTACCACATAAGTGATGATTTGAAACGTGAAAAAGGAAATTCCTACAGGAAGTAAAATGGCATCGATGCGGAAGTAATTTCCCTGCATCACCATGTTTCCAATGGAAGCTAAGGGGTTGAAAATTGCGAGATTTAAGCCAGTAAGGTCATTTACGATGTCAATGAAAAAGTACGCATACTTGAAATAGAACAGCAACAACAGGTGCACGCTCAAAGACAAAAAAAGTAGTGCCTTCCTTTTCCATTGTGCGGATGATTTATGGATAAGCGCACCAAAACCAAAACCGATGATTATAGAAAAAAAGAGTAAGAAAAGAAAAAGTCCGCTTGTTTTGAAATAGAAGAAAAAACTCGCTAGCATGAGGTACGCATTGCGCAGTTTGGTCTTATCGGCTAGCAAAGCAAAACCGGCAAATACCGCGATAAAGAACACCCAAAAATCAAGGGCTGTGAATACCATTGGGTGCAGATCCGAAAACTCGAATATGGATTTTATTCTGTCCAAATGGGTTGCTGATTGTTATACCACTTTAAATAATCTTCTAAAAATGCTTGGTAGAAAAGATCGCCTTTGAGCAAGTAGCCTTCTTTGGTGAAATGAACCAAATCAGACTTCATCATGCCGGCTTCTTTCCAGGTTTTTGCGGAAGCTTTCCCACCCATTATTCCGTACAAATCCCAAACCTTGGCGTCAAACTCTGCGGCCAAATCGTAAATCACGTTTCGCACAGAAGCAAGGTTGTCATTATGATATTTCTTCGCTACATAGTTGTCGTTTGGCACAGTCAGCATGATGGCACAATCTGGATTGACTTGTCTGATTTGCTCGAGAAACAATCGAAAATTGTTTTTGTAGTTGGTCGAATCGTAATTAGGTTCTGAAGAGTCATTTGTTCCGATAGAAAGAATGACCAAATCAGGTTTTAAATACGGAAGTTGTCTTTCAAATAATTCGCATCGCTGGAAGGAGACAAATCGCGAACCGTTTACGCCAATGCTGTGGTAGGTGATTCCGGGCCGTTCGTTGTCAGAAATCAATCCGTAAAACTGCAACTCATCTGTAGAATTAGGAGATTTGGTGAATACAATTTCGATGGAATCTACTTCATTGGCGTACTCAACGCGAGTATAACCATTTGCATCTGAAAAAACGTTCGCGTAATTGCCATCACGCGTAATCACTTCTAACTCATAGTTGTTTTGCTCGATGTTTGAAAGCAGCGTAAAAGACTTTGTCTTGACAGGAAGTGGAGACTCGTGAAAGGTAAATTTCATCGTTGCTTTTGCATCTGAAGTGGTAGCAGTAATTCCCGAAACGCCCCAAGTGCCTTCATGTTTGTTGTATGAACTGCGCTGACCTTGCCAAACTCCCGTATACGCCACAGAATAGGAGTAAGGTCGGTTTGTTCCGGCCGCTTTGAATGGAAATAAAATGCCTCTTGCGCCTTGAATATTGGTGTCGATGGTTTGCAGTCTTTCGCGCAATAAATTGCTCCAAATGTCAGCCTGAATGTGCGACCCGCCAAAGTGAATGATGTTCAATTTTCCGTATCCATAACGCAACATGTTGTCTAACTTTTGGTAGTATAAATCGAATGTCGGGCTGTTTTCATTTGCGGTGAAATGATTCAAATCATAATGAACAAACGGATAATTAATGGCTTCCGCAGAATCGGTCACGCTTTGGTATTCTTGATTTGGATCAGCACTGTCTGTTTGCGCCATTGCTGCGTGCACCAAAAGCAAAGTGAAAAGGAAAAGTATTGTTTTAAGGATTACTGCTTTTAGCTTCATTCTTAAGTCTTTGATTGTTATAAATTTCGTATTCGATGATCAACGCTTTATAAAAAAACTCGCTGATGATTTGCGCGCCTCTTGGTGTAAAATGAGTGTAATCAGCTCCCGCCAGAGGCGGATCGGCCGCAACCCAAGAAGGCATAGAATTTTTTCCACCCATGGCTTTATACATGTCCCAATAGCCAATTTTGGCTTTGAATGCTGCTTTTTTCAAAGCGTCACGAATGGGTTCTAGCGTTGGATACGTGATATAATATTCACCGTCTTTGATAGACATATCGGCAGGACCAATTAAGATGATGCTGGCATTTGGCACCGCTTTCTGAATGATTCGAATTTGATTATAAAACTGATTTCCGTAGGCATCGGCTCGGGCAGTGTCTTTAATGTAGGGCAGCACATTTCCACCGTATTGCAAAATGATCAAACTCGTGTTGAGCGCTGTGTGCATCTCCGAAAAAAGTTCGCGGTCAAGCTTATGAAAGTCTGTTCCTGAATTGCCGCGCATGGCGATGTTTGAAACCTGAATGCCATGAGGTGCTTCTAGCGAAATGCCGTAAATCTGAGGGCTAATTTTTGATTCGAACTTGATTTCCACGTCAGAAATAGGTTGGTCAAATTCTAGTTTGTAAACGTTTAGTTTTTTGGTTCCGACCAATGTGGTGGCGTAAGAAGTATCTGTCGTTACGCTTTTGACTTTAACCGTGTCAAAAACAGGTCCGTAGAACATCTTCAATTGCTTGAATTTATTCGAAGAACTATAAATTGACTTTGCTGTAGAATACTTCACCCAAGCAGATGTTATTTGCTTGTCTTTCAAATTAGAATCGGTAGGATATGGCGTGTAGGATGAATAAACCGTCATTACACCATAGTTGTTGTTTTCACCCGCTTCGCCTTCTTTCGAAAACATCGGATAGCGAAACCAATTTTCTGAGTTATCGTGAGCAATCAACTTCACCAAATTAACGTTGCTCGCAGGAAGCATTCCTATTGCGTACCCTCCAAAACGCCTTTGCAATCGATCTCGAATGTAGCTCGTCATGCGGTCGCCTTCTATTTGCGAGTCGCCATAGTGAAATACGTGCGTTTTTTTCTTTTCAAGAAGCACTTCGTCCAACGCCTTGAAAAATGGATAAAGCACGCTGGCATCGTTTTCGGCAAATTCAATCGGAACCAAGTACTTATCCGCTGCCCGCATACTGTCTACATTAATCCATTTTTGCTTGGCAGGTTCTGTTTCATCTAAAGGTGTCTCCAATGCACTACTCAAAGCACTAGCCAATGAATCAGCAAGCAGGATGGTTTTGTCTATGCTTTTATATTCAGGTTCAGAATCGCCAAGTAATTTATCCAAGGTCGGAAACTTGACACGATAGAAATGACCGATACTTAAACCATCTTCAGGAAAGATAATCGCAATAGCCATGAGCACTGCAGATACAGCAATCAGAAAGAAAAAAATATAGCTTGGTCTGCGGTTAGACATGTTAGGGATAAGGTCTCGAAACTAAACAGCCCAGATTGAATAAATCCTCCAATAAAAAATGAAATTAAACATCACGTAGTTAGTTATTGTCAAGTGGATCGGTATTGTTTTTTTGACCTGAAATCTTTTTTGACAATGTGCACAAGCACAATTTTTAAGCGCTGTATTTCATCAAACCATAAGTCTCGCTACAAAAGGAGCATTTAGGAAAAGTCAAGAAACGGTTTTTTTGCGA
>CAZWXC010000097.1:0-7842 GCA_964637935.1 uncultured Flavobacteriales bacterium
GTAGCTAATGCATTCTTCGGCTTCGGGTGCATTTAGTTTGATGACTTCACGCACCATCTCAAGACGCTCTTTTATTTCAATAGAGAATTGATCGATATAGTCATTCACATTATTAATTGGTGCTGATGTATTTTCCATTTCTTTATCTTTTTGGGTAGTTGTGGTTTTTATTGGGCTTCTTAATGCTTCTCATTTTTTCAACCATTAAGAGATTAAGGGTATTCAAGTTTAGGTTGAGTTTCTTAATGTCTCTTCATTTCTTCATGGTTTACTTTTTTTTACCATTAAGGGATTAAGGGTAGTTAAGTTTAGGTTTCTTAATGTCCCTTCACTTCTTAATGGTTCTCCTCTCTCTGAACCAGTAAGGGATTCATTTACCTTCTTCATTCTTTTCAAATCACTCATCTGGAAGTAATCTGAAATACTCATTTACAAATGGCTTCATGGTTTTTGTGATGTTGTCGGTAAAAAAATTGATCAACAGTCCTTGCGGCTTTTGGAGCAGTTTCATGTATGTGATCAGCTGTGCTTCATGAACTGGCAGGGTATGCTCAATCGCCTTTAACTCAATAATAATGGTGTCATTCACGAGTAGATCCAGCCTTAAATCTGTGTCAATGGTGATGCCATCGTAAACCACAGGCACTGAGACCTGCTGAACAACACGATATCTATTTTGAATCAGTTCATGCTTTAAACATCTTTCATATACGCTCTCTAGTAATCCTGGTCCAAGTACTTTATGCACTTTTATTGCTAGACCAGTGATTTCGTAAGATAATTGGGTTACTTCTTTTTTAGTCATGAGATAAATGAGTCAAACTTTCTCAGGCTAAATTAATTATTTTCAACCATTAAGGGATTAAGAGTAGTTAAGACTTGGGGTTAAACTTCTTAATGATCCTTCATTTCTTAATGGTTTTATTTGTTTCAACCTTTAAGAGAATAAGAGTAGTTAAGAATTAAGGTTAAACTTCTTAATGTTTCTTCACTTCTTAATGGTTTTATTTGTTTCAACCATTAAGGGATTAAGAGTAGTTAAGACTTGGGGTTAAACTTCTTAATGATCCTTCACTTCATAATGGTTTTATTTGTTTTAACCATTAAGAGATTAAGAATAGTTAAGACTTAAGGTTGGATTTCTTAATGATCCTTCATTTCTTAATGGTTTTATTTGTTTCAACCATTAAGGGATTAAGGATAGTTAAGTTTTCGAGTTGAACCTCTTCATGTATCTTCATTACTTAATGGTTCTAAATCTTTCAACCACTAAGGGATTGAGAATAGTTAAGTTTAGGTTGAGTTTCTTCATGTCCCTTCACTTCTTAATGGTTTTATTTGTTTCAACCATTAAGAGATTAAGGGTAGTTAAGTTATGAGTGAATCTCTTAATGCTTCAAAAACTACAAAATCATTTGCCAATACCCAACATCTACCCAGCGATTAAATTTAAACCCAACTTCGCTAAAATGCGCTGCTTTGCTGAATCCCAGCCTTTCATGAAGCGCAGCACTCTCCGGGTTTGGTAACGCAATTACACCCATTAACACATGAAATTGTTGTGCTTTCATTTCTGTGATTAGTGCTTCATAGAGAGATTTTCCTAAGCCTTTTCCAATTGCTTCTGGTGCTAAGTAAATGGTGGTTTCGGCAGTAGCAGCGTAAGCTTTTCTTTCGCGCCATGCTGTTGCATATGCATAGCCCAATAGCTTTCCGTCTACTTTTATTACGAACCATGGATAGGTTTTCATGGTCCTTTCCATCCTGGATTCCATTTCCGAGCTGGTAATTTCAGTCAATTCAAACGTGATGACTGTTTCACGAATATAATGATTGTAAATCTCGGTAATGGCTGCAGCATCAATAATGCAAGCGCTTTCGATCGAATAATTCATCTAGTAGGGTGTAGCGGCTCTTCGCTTGTGCAAATGTGCTAAAAATGCCTTTTGTTTATTCCATCCCTGAAATCAGTGAGTCGACAATTTCAAGGTTTATGGTGTTTTGTAGGCTGGACAGTTAGCTCAAATTTGTCCCATCAAAATGAAACACTAATACCAGAAATTATGAAAACGCTTGCTACGATACTCATGACCCTTTCTTTTTCGATTGCATTTGCTCAAAGCAATTCTTTCTCAGATAACACCATTAATGAGGCATCTTTCGAGGTAGAAGAAAATCAGTTCTTGCTTTCATGGGAAACATTCAAAGAAGTCAATACGAGCTATTTCTTGATAGAAGCTTCTACTGATGGTACCGAATTTAACACCATTGCAAGTCGCGCAGCAAAAGGTTATTCTCAAACACCTAGTAATTATGAATTTGAGTTGCCAGATACACTTAGCGATAGTGGTATAATAAAAATTACGCTTGTAAATATGGAAGGAAAGCGCGTTTCTGCTGTGCTTGAGTCTTTTGGATACACAAGTACTCCGCAGATTGCCAATAATTTAACGCGATAGTTATTGTGCAGTTTAATCTATGTTTGAACAATACCCAATTAAAACACCCTTAAAATCAATTAAAATTATGGCATCTACAGATCCACAAACAGACGTAGTCGGAATTTTACAGATCTCGACAGAAAATCAATCAAACATCGGTAAGTACTGTTTTAGAGTAACTTGGCCAAAAGGTTCAAGCATTGAAGGTGCGGGACCTACAACACCTGATGACTCAGGTAAAATAACGTACCAATATGAGCCATCGATCAGCACAGAAATGATCTCTGAAATGATTATGTATCAACCAAAAAATGGGGATTTATCATCAATTAGTGTGGTTGAGTTTGAGTCAACCACCAAAAATGGACCAACCAAAAAAGGAGATGTAGCCTCTGCAAAAACCAAGATACTTCCGGTAATAGTTTCTGATGCTGCACCTAATCAAACTGCACCACGAGTAATGGTTGTTAAGAGTTTGGCTAACGATGCTCTGGAATATTTAGTTGTAATGCTCAGAGTATTGAGGTCTGATGGATTGAACTTAGCGTTGTCCGTTTCTGATGATGGTACACAATTGCTAATCGGCAATGCTCCAAGTTCTGAAGGCAACGACAATGTTTCGGCTTATGGAACCTATTTGTACACAGGTTCTAAATTGACTTCTGTTGCTGCTAGTAACAATGTAGTTGTGAATATATCTAGTGGCTCTTCTATCACTATTTAAATAAACACTTACTCAGTTGAAGATCAGTCGTACGCTTACCTTTTTTATCTTTTTGATTGCATTTGTACAAGGTCAAAATGCTCGTTGTCAAGATTCAGTTTCTGTGATGAAGCATGTTTATCGTGCCTTTGAGTTGGAAAATGAAAAGCCTGATTCAGCCATGTTTCTATCAAAAAAGATCATAACGGAATCACGTCAACTTGGTTTCGAAAAAGGCTTGGCCTACGGAATGGTTCGTTTTGCTTCTCTTCTCAGAACGAAAGGCAGGTTAGACTCTGTTGAGCTCTATTTAGATAGTGCATTAAACGCAAGAATTCAATTAAAGGAATTTTCAGGCTCTGGAGATATTTGTGTCGTTCTAGCTGAAGTTTATCTTCAAAAAGGAGATAATGAGAAAGCTTTTAAAGCACTTATAGATGCCGTTCATTATTCTGAAAAAGGAGCAGAAACAAGCTCGCTAGGGAGGGCATATAGGGCGTTAGGATCATACTACTTTCAATCAAAAGAGTTTGAACTTGCAACTCATTATTTAGAGCTATCCGTAAAAATTGCGAAAGAAAATGATGATCCGAAGTTGTTGGTCGATGCGCTAAATGAGCAAGCTAACATGCTGGTTTGGAATAAAGAATTTGAAAATGCATTGGCCCTCTATCAAGAGATTGATGCTATTGCAAAGCAGAATGATTTCTTAGAAACTATACTGAGCACAAACATCAATTTGGCTTTAGTTTATGATCATTTGGAACAATCAGAATTATGTGCAGATAAGTATAGCGAAGCATTTGATTTGGCAGTCGAGCTTGGCAATTTCGAGTCGCAAGCATTGATTCTGAACAACCAAGCTTGGCTTTTTATCAGAAATGAGGAATATAAGAAGGCGGAAGAAGCAATCATGGAAGCATTGCCATTGGCAAGAAGAACAACTGACCAGTACCGTGTTATTCGAATTTTTGAATGTGCAGTTGATTTATACGAAGCTCAAGATGACTTTCAGAATGCCTTTCTGTTTCAGAAAAAGCTCTTGAATGCAAAAGAAGAATTGCTTGATGCTGAAAAAATAAGAGCGATATCTGAAATGCAAACTCGGTTTGAAACCGAAAAGAAAGAACAGCAAATAACCTTGCTCCATGAGCAAAATAAATTGAAAACTACCCAGCGCAACTTGTTTGTTTCATCATGTGGAATTTTATTAATCTGTCTGGTTGCGCTGGGTTTATTGTATCGCCAACGTCAGAAAATGGCGGATAAAAACGCCCAAATTGCTCAGCAAAAAATCACACGATTGCTCAACGAGCAAGAAATTAAAACCTACAACGCAATGATCGAAGGGCAAGAAGAAGAGCGAAAACGCATCGGAACAGATTTGCACGATCGTTTGGGGAGTATGCTTTCTACAGTAAAGTTGCTGTTTAATGCGCTCGATCAAAAAATGGATAAAGTGCAAAGCGAAAACAATCAAAAATTTGATAAAGTGAATGCAATGCTTGATGAAGCGGTGGTGGAAGTGCGCAGAATTTCGCACAACTTGAATACGGGCGTAGTTGCCAGTTTTGGTTTGGGTGCCGCGTTAGAAGATTTGTGCGAAAGCATTGATAAAAACAGCAATATCCGTTGCAAATTGATGATGTATGGTTTGGTTTCTCGCTTGCCAAATAATATTGAAATTGCCGTTTACCGAATGGTTCAAGAGGTGATGAACAACGTTTTGAAACACGCCAAAGCACACAAGGTGATTGTGCAATTAAATGTGACAGATGATGGGCTCAACGTGACGGTTGAAGATGATGGAGTTGGATTTGATGTGCAGAATAAGAGTAATTCAGGAGGTATTGGGTTAGAAAATTTGAAAGTCCGAGCCGAACGCCTCAATGGAACTTATCATATTGATTCAACGATCGGTAAGGGAACAATCTCTATTATTGAAATTCCATTCAATACCAACGACCATGATTAAAGTAATGATCGCTGATGACCATCAAATGTTTGTGGATGGTGTGAAAGCTATTTTATCGCAAATAGAAAACTTGGAAGTAATAGGCGAAGCCAATGATGGCGAAGCACTGCTAAAACTTATTGCTGTAAATCCGCCAGATGTGGTTTTGATGGATATGAATATGCCAGAATTGAATGGTTTAGAAACCACCAAAATCATGGTTGAGCGCTATCCTGCGGTTAAGGTGATCATGCTTACTATGCATGATAGCAGTGATTATATTCAGCGATTAATTAAAGCAGGAGCGAATGGGTATGTGCTGAAAAATACAGGCAAAGAAGAGTTAAAGCTTGCTATTGAAACAGTACATGCAGGCGATTCATATTACAGCAAAGAGGTGACACAACGTATTATGGATGCCATGAATCGTAAAAAGGAAGTGCAAACCAACGTGATGAATGTGGAGCTGACCGAACGCGAAATGGATGTGTTGAAGTTGATTGCTGCTGAAATGACAACCAATGAAATTGCAGACAAGCTGTGCATAAGTTCTCATACTGTGGAAACGCATCGCAAAAACTTGATCAGCAAGCTTCAAGTGCGCAACAGCATGGGTTTGGTGAAGTATGCCATGCAAATGGGCTATGTAGATTAATTCACTTTTTTAACCTCGAGGTTTACCAAGCCTTCTAAAAATAACTTATCGATTTCTCTATTTTCATTTTCGTGAAAACGAATGACATTTTCTTGCATTGCAAAAGCAAAAACTCCGGATTTTGTTGGAAATAGTTCGTATGAAATTTGTCCAGTCTCTTTTAAGAAAATACGCTCATTTTCATGATAAACATGAAATGTGTCACCAGGTTTTACCAGATAATTACCGTCAAAAATGGATAGCGAATCAGCGTCTAGTTCAATATATTCCAGTGGTTTGGGTAAGGAGTATGGTTTTTGTGTTAGAATCGAAACCAAGTCTTTCGTGATCGTGTATTTTGGGGTATTGTCATCGTTTGTAAGAAAGCAAATTACTGTTTTTGAATCAGGGATGAATGTGAGTGAGCCCCAATAACCATTCATGCCACCATAATGCCCATAAGCTCTTATGCCATCAAAATCTCTAATTCCCCAACCATATCCATAATAGCCATTGTTGTTTTCAAAAATCTCCTTGGTTTTAACTGCTGAAAACAAGCTAGAGTCCATTACATTCAAGCAAAATTTTTGCAGATCTATTGCGCTTGAATACATGTTTCCTGAAGTAAATGGTTGATTGTAATTGATGTATTCGGCTTTTGAAGTTTGAGATGGTGTAGTTGTATAGCCTGTTGCGAAGCTTTTGGGTGTAAAGTTGTTATTTATTACTCCGGTTTGATTGAGTTTTAAAGGTGTGAGAATGTTTTGTTCTAAGTACTGTTCAAAGCTTAGGTGGCTGATTTGTTCGATGATTAGTCCGAGGAAAATATAACCTGTATTTGAATAGCGAAAGTTGGTTCCGGGTGCGAATCTGTAAGGTCGTTCTTTCACTCTGGAGATGACATCAATTGGGTCAATTTCTGTTTTACTTAAGTCTTTCCAATCTTCGAAATCGTGATAATCTGTAATGCCAGAAGTGTGTGTGAGAAGCATTTCTAGCGTTACATCATCGGCATTAGGGAATTCTGGGAAATACTTTGAAAGCTTGTCGCTAAGTGCTAGTTTGTTCTTTTCTTCTAGTTTTAAAATGCAGGCCACCACAAAGGGCTTAGTTATCGAGCCAATTAAAAATCGGGTAGAATCGTTGATCAACTCTTGTTTTTCTCTGTTTGCAAATCCATATGATTTTTTAAAAATGACGCTGTCTTGCTCAGAAATTAATATGGTGCCATTAAACCTATTATTCTTCACGTGTGCTGAGATATACTCATCAATTTTTAATTCTAATTCGGTTGCGCTTTCGTTCTTTACCTCTGATTTGCAGCTGTATATTAAGAATCCAAGAAGGAATGTGATAAAAAATCGGTGTGCTTTCATGAGGCTGGTTTTGTGATATAGACGAAGCTTCAATTGCTGAATATTCTTTTAAGTCGTTAAGAATTTAGAAATTAATATGCTTTTTCAATTGGAGCGTCTTTTGTGCTGGCCCATTCGGTCCATGAACCATCAAATACAGCTTTTGGTTGATCTATCACCAATTCAGCTGCGAATAAAATGATGCATGCCGTGAGTCCAGATCCGCAACTAAAAACCAAAGGGTTTTCGTTTAGCTGAAGTGAATCAAACAATGATTTCAGTTCGCCAGGTGATTTCATGAAGCCATTATCGAGCACTTCCTCAAACGGTAGATTGCATGAGTTTGGAATGTGTCCGCTGCTCATGCCTTCACGCGGTTCGGGTGCGGTGCCATCAAATCTGCCTTTCGATCTAGCGTCAATCAAAGTGAAGTTTTCTTTATTGATGTTGGTCAATATGTCTTCAATACTTTTTACTTGACTTTTGTCAAAATGCGCTTTGAAATTCCCCAGTGTTTCTGGCTCTGAATGAATGCTTTGTGTTTTGAAATTTCCTTTTACCCAAGCTGGTAATCCACCGTCTAAAACCGCAACGTTTTTGTGTCCCATTGCCCTAAACATCCACCATGCACGCGGACTATTGTAAATTCCTAAGTTGTCGTAAATCACAATCACGCTATCTTTATTCACGCCAAGTTTTTGCGCTTCTGTTTCAAATGCTTCCGCAGAAGGTATAGTGTTTGGAAAGCTTGCGTC
>CAZWXC010000098.1:0-7838 GCA_964637935.1 uncultured Flavobacteriales bacterium
AAAGCGAATAATCTTTGTAACCCAATGGCAAAATGTTAATGATGCTGTCGTTAGCCATGTCTACTACAGCCACAGCATTGTTTTCTTGACACGTAACATAAGCGTACATATCATCATCAGAAATGGTGATGTATTCTGGTTCCATGTCAGCGGCAGTGTTGGTTCCGTTTGGTCCAGTAATTCTTACGCCAAGTGTGCGCAGCGCAGCTTCTTGCCCATTGTAATGTGTGAAACGTGCATGCGACACGTTGGCTTGAGTTACCAAAGCAACACCGCCCGAAATATCGATAATAGAGATAGAACCTTCTGGATCGATGGTGTAAGGATCGTTTGGTTGGCCTTCGTTTGCGGTAAGCACTTTTGTACCAGCGTGATTGAAAGTAATCATGTCTGGCAATGCGCCTGCTTTCACAGTTGCAAGCACGGTTCCGCTTGTGTTCATGAAAATTACGTTTCCAGAATCTGTAGCTACAGAATTTCCTGCTGAAACAGCCAAAATTCCGTTTTTCACAGCGATGCTTGTTAAATCGCCATACGAGCTCAAATCAATCGCACCCAATGAATCAGGAGTGCTTGGATCAGAAAAATCAACGATGTCTACACGGTTGTATTCAAAGTTGGTGATGAACAAACGTTGGCTTGCAGAATCGTATCCAACAATTTCAGCGGTGCTTCCTGTACCTGGAGCATGCTCGTAGCTTCCCACATAGTTCAACATGATTTCGTTATTGGCCATTGGCGCTTGAAAATCATTGTCTAAAATCATCACCGTAAACTCAAAAGCGTTGGGGTTGATTTGGGTATTTACTCCGTTCACCAACTTTAATGTGAAATACTCTGCGTTTTCAGCGTCAGCATCATCTGTTATGGCTATTGAAATAGTGTCTTGAGTTACTGTGGTGTTTGCCACAAACGAGAATGTTTGTGTTGTACTGTATGCGAAATCAGAACCCTCAGTTGCTGTTGCAAAAGCGGTAAGTTCTAAATCAACTGTAATAGCACTATCGCTAGCATTTAATACAGAAACAATGATGTTTGCCGAACCAGCATCTTCGTTTACCACAACTCTTGAAGCCATAAAAGCAATGGTTGCAGGACCAGTTGGCCCAGTAACTACTGGCGGTGGATAAATATCTGGAGTAGCATTGATCACACCATTGGTTGAGTTGATGGTTTGCACTGGAACAGTCCAGTTTGAACCGACATTATTGTCTAAACTAGCGTCTACCAATTCGATTGAATTGGCATAAATGCCGATTGGAGCAGATGGCCAAGGCGCAGCAACAAGGTATTCTACAGAATCAACTACTTGACCCAAGCTGTTTCTGATTACTAATATGTCGTTTGAACTCCCAAGTCCATTGTTTAGTGTGTAATAAGTTCCGCCCATTAATGATGCCGCAGAAGCTGGATCTGTTGAGAAAAGAATAACAGAATCTGGAGCCAACGTCATCATTGGGAAAGAACCTGTAGTTCCATCAGTCCAAACTAAACCACCAAGATTGATTGGTGTGGTTCCGCTGTTAAACACTTCAATCATCTCAACCGTGTTTGGCGAGTGAATGATTTCTGTGATTACCAAACTTGGGATAGAAGCATTCCACACAATATTGAAATTGGTGGTGCTCATAACGTTGCCCGCAGTATCGGCCACATTCATTACATCTACACTGTATGCAACACCATCTGCTAAGGTGCTGTGTGCTAAAAACACGGTGTCGCCACTTGCACTGAAAAATGCACTATCAAATGTTACATCAGGTGTGAACACATAATTTGCGGTGTCAAGCGCAGTAGCAGAATCAAGCAATTCAGTGAAAACTACATAGCTTAATGTTCCGCTCAATGCATTCATTGTTTGTGCAGTAGGTGGCACCACATCTGCCGAGCCAGTATCAAAAGGAGTGATATTGAACGGCATATCAGGAGCAGTACCGTCAAAGCTTTGGTCGCCACCACCATTCTGCGAAACCCAGTTCGAGGAATTGTAAACCAACGCTTGATAAGCGGCAAAAGTGGATTCGCCCAAACGAGCACCAGTGTATTCTGCAATATCAATTCCGCCCGAGAACGAAAACGCGTTCACGCCATCCACAAGGCCGGTGCTGTCTAATGTTCCATTTCCACCAAAACCATCGTTACCAATTGCAGTTAAGAAAACGGTTGGCGCACCTTCTACGCCTAAATAAGCATAGACTACTTCAGAACCGCCCGAAAAACCATCGTTTGGAATAGCGCCTGCGGTTACCGTACCTGTAGAAGGCACCATTCCTGCGCTTGTGTAGTTTTCGAATGTGATTACTGTTCCTGCTGGATGCAATACCGTATCCATCCATGCAAAAGAACCTTCGGCAGTATCATTAAAAGCACCAAGTCCGCTCGCTATTGAAAAGCCATTCCACTCATTATCTGTAAACCAGATTTGGGTGTTGGCTGGTAAATCTTTTAAGGTGACGATGGCCATGCCATCATTACCATCAGCATTAAATGCTGTAAACAAAACATCGCCTTCGGCTGGAGGAGAAAGCAATGAGAATGAATTATTACTAAAAGGCACGTCAGGTGCGTTTCCGTCTATACTTTGGTCACCTGAACCGTCTTCAGTAATCCAATTGTTTGGATCAGCAATTAAAGCCGCATATGCAGACCAAGAAGTCTGGTTGTTTTTTGGGCCAACATATTCCATGATGTCTTCATCACCAGAAATGGCAGTGGCGTTAAGTCCTTCGGTCAAGCCAGAAGAAGTTAACTCTCCATTACCTACAAAACCATCGGTAGCAATAGCCGATAAAAAGGTAGTTGGTACTGTTTCTGTTCCTAAGTAAGCATATATCACTTCGTTGGTTCCTGATAAGTTCCAGCTTCCACTACCAAGTACAGCAGTGCCTAAGTTGACCGAAATGCTAGTAACTACAGATGAAAACTGAACAATTGATCCAGCAGGAATGATTGCTGTATGCGACCAAGAAAGAAAACCTTCGCCAGTGTTGAGCGCTGTTCCGTCCCATTCATTGTCTGTAAACCAGATGGTAGTGTTGGCAGGAATGTCTGCCAATGCCACGAAAGAAAAGTCGTCATTGCCATCTACATTCATACCGGTGAACATGATTTCGCCTGCCGCAAGTTGCGCTCGGCTTGTCAGTCCAGTCAATACTAGCAGCAGCAGAGCGCTTAACCTAAGTAATTGATTGTTCATTTTGATTTGCATTTTTTCGTTTAATAGTTGACTGCAAATCACGGTTTAGCATATGAAGTCAGGTGTGTTTCTCTGTTATGCAATTATTAGCTGTGGTGAATCGCCAAACGTTAGTCAGAAAGCCTTCAAATAAGGCGGTTTGCACATTGATTATCACATCTTTATAATCAATTAATGACTTTGAAAACCAAAACATATCGACTTAGCAGGTAGGTCAAAAAGAAACCTTAGGATAAACTAGAAAACAATTGCTTCATGTTCAATTAAACCTTGTATGATAAAAAATGGAGGTTTCTTTAATAAACTAATTTTTTGCCTTGCTGCTTTTTTGTGTTGTGATTGAACCTTTTTAAAACCTGTGGCTATAACTCTTCAGAAATCCACTTGAAAAAAGACGCGTCACGTTTTTAGGTTTTAAAAAATTCAACATGAAACTCAAGCATATATTATCGATCACATCATTGGCTGTTTGTTTAGCAATATGTTCTGTTGCCAATGCCCAAACTCGCCACAAGGTGGTGAGTTTGGTTAAACAACAACAAACCAACGAATGGTATACCGAACAAGCCAAACTTTGGGGCGATTATCTCAAATCAAATCCAAAAGATGCGGATGCATGGCTCAACTATTACACCGCCAATCGCATGCTCAAAATTCAAGCGCAAACCAAAACCCAGGACGACTTGGATAAATTGGTAAAAGAGATGGAAAAAGCCATTCCAAACTCTTTCGAGTACCACTACATCTGTTATTGGAACGATGGTTTTAGAGAAGCAGAAGAGAACTTTCCACACCTACAAAAAGCGTATGAATTAGCCCCCAACAGACCCGAAACCTTTGACGATTTCTTCTCCTATTACTTGGTAAGAGATGATCAAACAAAGCTGAAGGAACTGGCTGAAAAATGGATGAAATCAAATGATATCTCGGCAGGAATTTATGCGTGGAACTACAACATGCTGATGAGTTGCGAGCCAAATGCCATTCTCATCACACATGGTGACAACGACACTTATCCTGCACTCATTTTACAGTTGGCAAAAAACATCAGACCAGATATAGTGGTAATGAACAATTCATTGCTACTGGTGGATGCGTACCGCAATGCCCATTTCGCGAAAGCGGGAATAAAATTAATGAGCACAGATTTTTCAGCGTTTAAATCGTACGAAGAATTAACCAACGCGCTTTATGGTCATATTATCGAAAACCGTGGCGAACGTCCTTTATGCTTTGGAATGGGATTCAATACAGATGAATTTACACTTCTCAAGGACAAAGTGTTTAATGTTGGAATGGCTTGGAAATACAGCGAAGAGAAGTTTGACAATATTGCAGTAATCAAAAAGAATTTTGAAAAATACTTCATGCTCGATTATCTGAAACATTCATTTTCGAATGACATTAGCCAAGGAGTAGTAAATTATCTGAGCTGCAACTATCTAGCCGCCATGCTCACCTTATTTAATCATTATTGCGAAAGCGAAGACCCAAAAGCCGATGAGCTTAAAGTCTTGATAAATAACATAGCTGAGATAAACAATATTCAAGATCAAGTGAAAGACGTTTTAAAGGGGAAATAATTGAGGTTTGAGCTTTTTCACCAACTATAAAACAAAGACAGACGAACAGCTGATGTTGCTCTATCAAGAGGGCGACTCAGCTGCGTTCAATACGCTGTATCACAGATATAGTAAGCGTTTGCTGCATTTTGCTTTTCGTATTTTGAATCAAGATCAAGCCTTGGCCGAAGACGTGCTGCACGATGTGTTTTTGATCATTGCCGAAAGGCCACACCTGTTTAACGCTGATAAAACCTTTAAGCCGTGGGTGTTTACGGTGACAGCCAATGCCTGCAAAAAACAGTTTCGTCAACCCGATTTTTTAGAAGCCGAAGAACATCATTTTGAAGCGGATGAAAGCCATCTTTCGGTGCTTAGTTCGCTTGACCAACCTAGGTTTAAGCTTGCGCTGAAACAAGCATTAAAAGAGTTGAAATACGAGCACCGTTGCACCTTTATTCTGCGCTATCAAGAGCGATTGAGCATTAAAGAAATTGCGAGCATTATGGACTGCAACGAAGGCACGGTAAAAAGCCGCATTCATTATACCATCAAGCGCTTGGCAACGCAATTGGCTATCTACAATCCAAACAAAACATTGAGTTAAAAACATGCATGCCATGGACGATAAAATATTAGCCCTCATAGAAACCAAATCTTGGAATCAACTCACGCCCGCTGAGCGCGAAATGGTGCTTTCGCAAATGACGGAAGATGCTTACACCGAACAGCACCTGTTGATCGCGCAAAGCCAGAGTCTATTTGATGAAGAAGCGGCTTTTCTTGTTCCTGATCCAGCCATTTTAAGTAGCTTACAGCAACACACCAAAAAAGAGAAAGCAGCACTTTGGTGGATGCTGCTTTTTCAGTACCGCATGCCTGCCTACCAAAGTGGTTTGGCGTTGGTTGCTATTACCCTTTTGGTTTGGATATTTTGGCCACAGCCAAGCACTCAATTCATTGAAAAAGAAGTGGTGGTGTACGAAAACGTGTACGACACTATTGAGGTAGAAGTAATTAAAGAAGTGCCAATTGAGCGCATTGTAACTGTGGTCAAGGAAGTGCCAATTAGCGTTCCCACACAAGAAACAGAATACTTAGAAATTTCTGAAGGAATTACGCCCGAAGCCGAGCCTTTGCAACTAGATGCGGTAGCGCAAAATTTCAGCAATACTTCATTGTCCAATGAAAAGCTGAATCAGTTTTTGGTGGGAGTGAATTGAGGGTTTTTGTTTTACCACAGAGATACAGAGGTTTACACAGAGAACACAGAGAGAAGGTTTTACCGCAAAGGCGCGGAGGTTTCGCGAAGAGCGCAAAGCGTTTTGCTGTGATTTTTTACCATAAAGAGCACGAAAATCTGCACGGAGAATTTTCTGTGTAAAAATCCCAGAGGGATGACATATTCATAGAAACATTATACAACGCAACCTATGTCGGGCAGCGTATAAGGTTAAAAAGAGATCGGGTCCTGTTCTGCCCGAAATGGTTTTTGTTTTACCAGAGAGGGCGCAGAGATTTACACAGAGCACACGGAGAGAAGAATTTACCGCAAAGGCGCGGAGGTTTCGCAAAGAGCGCAAAGGGTTTTTTACCACAGAGGTAACAGAGGTTTGCACAGAGATCACTGAGAATTTCTATGCGAAAATCCCGGAGGGATGACATATTCGTAGCACTCCAAATCCACAAAACACAAGTCGGGCAGCGCGAAAGGTTTATAAAAGATCAAGTCTTGTTCTGCCCGAAAAGCAATACAAATTAATTAGATACAAAACCTCTGCGTCTTAGCGCCTTTTCGAGCAATAAAAACTCATTCAATCGATAGCAGCGAACACCTTCTATTGGTTTGATGATATTTTTCTCTTTCTTCTTCGGTTTGAGCTCGTTGAATAACAGAATCAGGAATAATCGGTTTTGATTCGCCATAACCCATAGCTGTGATTCGGTTTGGATCAACGCCCGTTTCTATGAGATAATTCACTGCGCTTTCGGCTCTGCGCTGGCTCAAAACAAGATTTGCCTTTTCACTCCCTCTTGCATCTGTATGGCAGCCTAATTCAACTTTGAGTTTTGGGTTTTCATTCAGAATTTTCCTAACATACTCCATCGAATCTCTAGAATCGCTGAACTCATCAAACCATAAGTTAATTCCACCACCTAAAGTAAATTCGAGTCTTGGAATTTTAATTTCCCCACAAGTGTAGCATTGAAGTTTAAAATCATAGTTAAATCTATACTCTGGTAATCCTGGAAACGGGCCATGAACTGAATTAGCTAAACGATCAGTTAAAGAATTTAGGTATTTATTACCATCAGTAGTTACCTTACCATATGCAGCAACAAACAAATAACCTTTTTCGTCAGAAGGAACTCGACCTTGAAAAGCATACATGCCTTTTTTGTCTGTTTTAGCGAGGCGCAATGTATCAGACCCAGAAATAAAATAAACGGGAAATTTACCTAATGTCATTTCATCCATATTGTGAATAACACCAGAAATTTCAAAAGAAACTCTGTCTTGCTTTGGTCCTAAGCAAGTTTGGAATAGGATGATAATCAGAATAGAAATTTGTTTCATGTACACATGCTTCTAACGAAAATACGTTTTAGAACTTCTCTCAATCCTAATTCCCCCAACCACCGCGATCACTACTTTTGGCCGCACCATCATGATTTTTAATTCACTCGAATTCATTGTTTTTGCGTTGTTGTTTTTCTTGATTTGGCCTTTTGCCAAGCGAGAAAAGAATGCAAAATGGGCGTTTATCACCGTCATGTCGTTTGTGTTTTATGGCTGGTGGGATTGGCGTTTTCTCTTCCTCATCATCGGCAGCGGACTAATAGATTACCTTGCTGGCCTCTGGATTGCGAAGCGCCCCGAGCATCGCAAGCTGTTTTTAGTGCTTTCCCTTGCGGGGAATTTAGGCTCGCTAAGTGTCTTTAAATACAGCACATTTTTCGCTGGAATCATAGATTCTATGTTCGCTTTAAGCGGAATAAAAACTGAGTTGGCAAGCCATATTCCAAAGTTTGCGCTGATCTTGCCTGTGGGCATTAGTTTTTACACGTTTCAGTCGATG
>CAZWXC010000099.1:0-7807 GCA_964637935.1 uncultured Flavobacteriales bacterium
ACTTATATTCCTGGAGCGAGCGATAATGCTTCGGGTACCGCGATGTTGTTTGACTTGGCCAAGTATTTTACCGAAAACCCGAGTCGATATACCATCCAATTTATTTGGTTTAGTGGCGAAGAAGCAGGCCTTTTAGGATCGTTTCATTATGTAGAAAACCCTATGGCCGACTTAAGCAAAATCAAGTTTTTGATCAATTTAGATTTAATGGCAGACGCCAAAAAGGGAATTACCGTAGTAAACGGAAAAATCTACCCTGACCATTTTGCAAAGCTTAGTTCGCTGAATGCGGAAATGGGTTTGCTTCAGCAAGTAAAGCCTCGTGGCGCAGCTGCAAATAGCGATCATTACCCTTTCACAGAAAAGAACATTCCAGGCTTTTTTATCTATACCGAAGGCGATTACAAGCACTATCACGACATTGACGATAAACCCGAAAACGTACCCATGACCAATTACAACGAAGTGTTTCAGTTGATCACCGAGTTTGTGAAATATGGGTTGTAGTCATTAAGCACTTTTTTATCGGTTTGCTTTCTTTGATTCCTTTTTCACAAGACAAACGGAATGTAAAATCTCCCGCTTCCCAGCCCTTACCATCAATTAACTCTTAAGCTCTACCTTCGCAGCAATGCAAGGCAAACAAAACATCCGTTCACTTTCTACAGAGCAGCTTCAAGCGTATTTCGAAGAAATTGGTCAGCCGAAATTTCGTGCAAACCAAGTGGAGCAATGGCTGTGGCAAAAACAAGCCAAAAGCTTTGACGACATGACCAATCTGCCACTCGAAATCAGACCTCGACTCGAGCAAGATTTTGTGGTAAATGCACTCACCATTGCCGAAGAGCAATTGAGTAATGACGGCACCGTAAAGTGCGCCTTCAAGCTACATGATGGTAAAGTAGTAGAAGGCGTTTTGATTCCAGCAAAAGACCGCATGACCGCCTGCATTTCATCGCAAGTAGGCTGCAGCCTTACCTGCAAATTTTGCGCAACAGGTAAACTCAAGCGTATGCGCAACCTTGAGCCTGACGAAATTTTTGATCAAGTGGTAGCCATAAAAGAAATGGCGCAGAAATACTACAACAAGCCGCTGACCAACATCGTTTATATGGGCATGGGCGAGCCGCTTTTGAACTATAAAAACGTGCTTACTTCCATAGCGCGAATCACCGATGATATTGGTTTAGGAATGGCTTCGAAGCGCATTACAGTCAGCACCGCAGGCATCGATAAAATGATTCGCAAATTGGCCGAAGACAAAGTAAAATTCAGATTAGCACTTTCACTTCACGCGGCTAATGACGAAAAACGGAGTCACATCATGCCAATAAATGAACAAAACAGCTTAGATACCTTAGCCGAAGCTTTGGATGAGTTTCATAGAAATACAAAGAACCGCGTCACATTTGAATACATCATTTTCAAAGATTTTAATGATACCATTCACGATGCCCAAGAATTGGTGAATTACTGCAAACGCGTGCCAGCAAGGGTAAATATCATCGAATACAATCCTATTGATGATGGCGAATTTCAGCAAGCCGATCCTGAAAAGGTAGATGCATTTGCTGCACATCTTGAACGTCATGGCGTAGTGGTGAACATCAGAAGAAGTCGCGGAAAAGACATTGATGCAGCATGCGGACAATTGGCCAACAAAAACAAACTTGCCAATGAAGCTGCGGCTTAGCATAGCGCTGTGCCTAGCTCTGGTTTTTTCGCTTGCTCAGGCGCAAGACGAGATTGCAGATTCTGTTTTAAATATTGCCCTTTGGGGCGACGAGTTTGATTTGCCACGTACCGAGAGCATCAAAGAATTGCGTGTGCTTAGAAATGGCAAACCGCTTTTAGTTACTTCAGATCAAGATCATTTGTACTTGCGCGGTTTAGAACCCGAATCATTGTTTCTTGGCACATCCATTACACTGACTTCTACCGAAGAAAAAACCATAGCCGATTATGCCATTGTAGGCGATTCGCTGCATACACTGATCAAAGTTGGCTCAAAGTCAAAAGGATATTCGCACGAACTGGTCATTTATCGCATTGCGGGCCAAAACCAAGGCGAAGTGCTTCGAAAAGATGTTGGCATTAATATTTCGAACCTTCAAAAGTCTGTTCAGCCTATTTTCTTTGGTGTTTCAGACAATGGTCATTACACCGTAGCTTGCCGTCAAACCAAATTTTTACCGCATCAATTGGCTACCTTTCACGTGTCGCTTTCTAACAATGTAAAAGGAAATGAAGCGCAATTTGAGCTGCCAACACAAATAGAAGGTGACGACTTAAAAATACTTGCCGCAGCCGCTGCAGACAATGGCTTGGTTTACATTGTTGCCCATACGGGAATAAAGCTCAACAGCCCGTTTCGAAAAAAATATTTGCTCTACAGCTTCGATCCAAAAGCAAATACACTGCACGAATTTGACTTTGCTGCACAAGACATTTTCAACCAAGAATTAATCCTCGATATTGATGCCGAAGGCGTGAAAGCAGTGGCTTTGTATCACACCGATCCGCTTACCGAAAACCAATCAAACGGTTACACTTATATTCGGTTTAATGGAGCTGGAACAGATGTTATTGACAAAAACATAAATGCATTTAGTGCCGAAATGATTAAGGCGCATTATGAAGAAAAAGAATTGCTTAGTGCAAACGAAATCAGCAGTTTATACCTGAATAAATTGGTGATGTGTGGCGATATTCCGATGGTGGTTTTCGAAAAATTTTACAAAGATCAAATCTGCCAAACCGATCCCAGAACAGGCATTATCACTTGTACCGACCAATTCCATTACAATGGACTAACGTTCGAAAACTTGAACAATAGGCAAAACACAGTTACCATCAATAGGCAGCAGATTGATTACGATTTTCAAGGAAATTACACTTCGCACCAAATAGTTGCAGACAGCAATAGACTTCTTGTTTTTTACAATGATCACTACAAAAATGTGGGCTTGTCAGCCGATAAAGTGATGAACAATGCTTCGCGCTCTGCCATGCGCTTAGTGGTTGTAAATTGCAATAACACACTAGAAACATGGAAACTAACGGAAGATCGACAAGCCGACTTTGTATTTATGCCCAGCATAGAAATGCCACGCTTTCAAAACAATATATACTTGCTCTCGAGCAACGGCCGAGCATATAAATTGGGTAAAATTGATTTAGCTAAACTTCCTACGCCATAGAGGGTTTAATTTGATGTAAGTTTGACCGCCTTTTACGAGTACACACCTTGAAACCAATCGATAAAATTAAAGCTCCTATTGCCAGTGAAATGGAACGATTCGAAGAGAAGTTTCGACTCTCGATGAAAAGTAACGTGGCGCTGCTCGATAAAATCACGCATTACATTGTAAAGCGCAAAGGCAAGCAAATCAGACCCATGTTCGTGTTTTTGAGTTCGCAAGCTTTAGGCGGAATCAACGAAAGCACACACCGTGGTGCCGCGCTTATTGAGTTGCTGCACACCGCTACATTGGTGCATGATGATGTAGTTGACGATTCATTCGAACGCAGAGGTTTTTTCTCCATCAATGCGCTTTGGAAAAACAAAATAGCCGTGCTCGTGGGCGATTTTCTGCTTTCGCGTGGATTGTTGTTAGCGATAAAAAACAAAGAGTTTAAGCAGCTAGAAATTGTTTCGCGCGCGGTTGAAGAAATAAGCGAAGGCGAATTGCTTCAAATAGAAAAAAGCCGAGGTGTAAACCTAAACGAAGACATTTATTTTGACATCATTCGTCAAAAAACAGCAACGCTAATTGCAGCATGCTGCGCGTGCGGTGCCGCTAGTGCTGGCGCAGATGAAGAAACAATCGAAAAAATGCGCCTTGTTGGCGAAAAAATCGGAATCGCGTTTCAAATCAAAGACGACCTTTTTGACTATGGTTTAGGCGGAAAAATTGGCAAACCTACGGGCAACGACATCAAAGAAAAGAAAAGTACACTTCCGCTTATTCATGCCTTAAACGCGGTAGACAGCGGCAAGCGAAAAGAAATAATGCGCATCATAAAGCGCGACTACAAGAGCAAACAAGAAATTGATACCGTGATCAATTTTGTGCTGAACAGCAATGGCATAAAATACGCAGATGATAAAATGCGCAGCATTGCAAACGAAGCCATTACCGAGCTCAACTCGCTGCCAGATACAGATGCGCGCGCCTCGCTGATAGAGCTGGTTCAGTTTACGATAGACCGAGAGAAATAGCGGGTAGTTTGCAGTAGGCGGTAAGTAGTGGGCAATGGGTCCCAGATAGTACTTTAGATTTCATCTACTGAGTTCGTTTCGTTTTCCATCCAAAACGTTACCTTTATTCGTCTCACAATCAAAACCCTATCACCGTGAAGCGAATTTTACCACTTTTCATAATTCTTTTTCTTTTTGGAGAGGCGAAAGCTCAGAACTGGCAGCCGTTTAATGAATACAGAAGTTACTTCGAATGCTCAGATTCGGTGTTGACTGATGAGCCTACTATTAGCCTGATTCCTAAAGAAGTTATTTCCTCTTCTATAGGCGAGCCGTCAATTATTAATGGAGTTATTGAGTACAAACCACAAAAATTAGTTGGCTGTAATGTGTTAGATGCAAATACACCTTGTGCTAATTCAATGGAGTCTTGTTCTGATTTGTTTGCTTGGACCGGAGCATCTATTCAATTCCAAAATAATGGGTGGAAAGCAAAAAACAGAGATTCAAATTGGGTGAATTTACCCAGTAAATTAGACAGCTTGTTCATTCTTTTTAGTCTGAACGATACGACTTTTACCCTTCAATTACTCTTTACCCAACAATCAATCATTTTTGGAGATACCGACTCTGTTGCTCATTTTCAAATATTAGTATCGGATAGTGTTGGACCGCTTAGCGCAAATAAGTGGCATGGTGATACCCTAAGGCTTTCAAAAAATCATGGGTTAATCAAAAGCCCATCATGGTATTTGTTTCCGAAACATGAGGCATGGTTTAATTTAATAGACCAAAATGGAATCGGTGCTTTAAAAGGGTTGAAGTTCAATTACTTTTATAATTATCCAGTTGGTACTAACTTAGAAACTAAGGCTTCATTTGAGTCAGGATATTGGAGGCCGATGATGGGTTATGAGACCATTTATAATAAATATGATGTGTTTAAACAATGCGAGGTTTTTGACTCAACAATTAGCACGCTTGACACCATTTGCTTAAGGTGTAAAGTCAACACCAAAACTTACCATTATTCTGATAGACCAAATTTTAATGGATGGTCACAGTTAGACAGTATTTCTTACAATATTTCTAAGTCCGTTTCGCTGATTGTAAATTCTATCAATACAATACCACCTCCATATTTGAAAGGAGATAAATATCTAACAGGAAATGAGCCGTTTAAAGCGCTTATAATGGATAGTAAAGGCCCTCTTTATGACCCAAGTAGCAGTTGCCCATATCACCAAATTGAGTTCGAACCTACGAGCGGAAGTAGAACTACTCTTTTGCAAAACATAGGTAAAATTCATACCTCTTCTTCCTATTTATCAGACCCTGGAGGAGGAAACTATAATTGGTCGTCTTGGGATGTAACCTACTTCAAATCCGATTCCATAGAATACGGCTCACCAGGTTGGCCAATAGGTGTAGATGAAATGGTGACAGAAAATCGAGTGACCTTGTTTCCAAATCCTGTGCAAAATGTGCTGCACATTCATAGCGATGAGCCCGTTTTATCTGCTCGCATTTATTCCATTTCTGGAACATTGATCAACAGCTTTTCTAGCCAAAAATTAAAGCAACAACAATTGGATTTAAGCAACCTATCGAGTGGTATTTACCTTTTACAACTGCAACTAGAAAATCGAACTGAAACACACCGTTTGGTGAAATAAAAACCCCCGACCATTTCTAGTCGAGGTTTAATAAGTCATTTTGTTCAGAGAATTAAAATTTTAGAACCATCAATCTATTGTATTCAATCTCAAGTCTAAGGTCTCCCTTTTCCCTACTTAAAAGCATTAAAACCGGTAATATCCAATCCTGTAATCAACAAGTGGATATCATGTGTGCCTTCGTAAGTAACTACCGATTCTAGGTTCATCATGTGGCGCATCATTGGGTATTCATTTGTGATACCCATACCGCCATGTATTTGGCGCGCTTCACGACAAACATTCAATGCAATTTCAACACTATTGCGCTTCGCCATAGATATTTGAGCTGAAGAAGCTTTTCCTTCATTTTTCAACTGTCCAAGACGATAAACCAGCAATTGTGCTTTGGTAATTTCCGTCACCATTTCGGCCAATTTCTTTTGTTGCAGCTGGAAACCACCAATTGGTTTACCAAACTGTTGGCGCTCTTGCGAATAGCGTAGAGCACTATCATAACTATCCATTGCCGCACCAATAGCGCCCCAAGCAATGCCATATCTAGCGCTGTCTAAACAGCCAAGTGGCGCACCAAGTCCTGATTTGTTGGGAAGAATATTTGCTTTTGGAACTCGCACATTATCAAACACCAATTCGCCCGTAGCAGACGCGCGTAGCGACCATTTACCGTGCATGGTTGGTGTAGAAAAACCTTCCATACCGCGCTCTACCACCAAACCGTGAATTCGGCCTGCTTCACTCTTTGCCCAAACCACTGCTATATCAGCAAACGGAGCATTCGAAATCCACATTTTAGCACCATTCAAAATTACATGATCGCCATCTTCCTTAAAGTTAGTTACCATGCCAGCTGGGTTGCTACCATGGTCTGGCTCGGTCAAGCCGAAACAACCTACCATTTCGCCCGAGGCTAGTTTTGGCAAGTATTTCATGCGCTGCTCTTCGTTTCCGTAAGCGTAAATTGGATACATTACTAATGAGCTTTGAACCGAAGCCGTTGAGCGCAAGCCGCTATCGCCTCGTTCCAATTCTTGCATGATCAAACCATAAGAAATTTGATCTAAGCCTGGTCCGCCATATTGCTCAGGAATGTATGGGCCAAAAGCGCCAATTTCGCCTAAACCTTTTACCCAAGGCATGTGAAATTCAGCCTTTTCGTATGCGTCTTCAATGATGGGTGAAACTTCTTTCTTAACCCAAGCGCGTGCTGCGTCACGCACTAGTTTGTGCTCTTCGGTGAGCAAATCGTCAATGTTGTAATAATCAACACCTTGGTATCTATCTTCTTTGTTTGCCATCGAGTAAATTTTTCGGTTTGCGAAGTTAGAACAATGTTCTACCAAAAATGATTACGAACTGTCTAGCTTTGCAACATTAAACCCGAGCATGATCGAGCGCAGTTTTCAGAACAATGAGATTTTTTTCATCATTTATGTGATCATTTTTTTGCTGCTCGGTATTTTGCGACAAAGCGAACGCGAACGTTTTCAGGTATTTATAAGGTCATTTACCAATGCAAATAGTATTGAACAACAAATTCGCCAAGAGCGCTCTTTTCTGAGAGTTGGGATTTTTGTGTTTTTGATCAGCCTCATTATTACCAGCGTTTTTCTTGCACAGGCCATGCACTTTGCTGGTTGGCTTTTGAGTTTTTCATTTGGCGCACTGTTTTCATTGATTATCGTTGCCTTATTGTTGTTCACCGCTTTTCGCATGGCCATTTACACCGCGCTTGGTTGGCTTTTCGAAGTAGAAGATCTACAGTTGATTCACACCTTTCATTGGCTTCAAAGCAGCTTTATTTGGGCATTAATCCTACTTCCGGTATCTATCCTTTTCACCTTTGGTTCGGCAGATTGGCAAGCGCATTGGCTCCATGCAGGCCTTATTATGGGGCTCATATTATTTTTAATACGCTCATTACGTGTAT
>CAZWXC010000100.1:0-7789 GCA_964637935.1 uncultured Flavobacteriales bacterium
ACCAAAAAGTCCTACGCTGGTTTACTCACTTCAAACCCCAATGTTGATCACGTAATTACGATTGACAAACATGTAAGCGAAGCCAAAGCCGAGCTCGAAAAAACGCAATATGACTATGTAATTGACCTGCACTCAAATTTGCGGTCGCGGCAAGTAAAGCGCATTGTGAAAACGCTCGACTTCACGCTGGACAAACGCAATTTTGCCAAGTGGCTTTACGTGAATTTTAAGCGCGAAATGTTGCCGATTGAGCATGTTGTAAAACGCAGTTTTGACACGGTAAAGGCACTCGGAATCGAAGATGATGGTCAAGGTTTAGATTACTTGATCCCAACACAAGATGAAGTTGATTTAAACACGATTTCTAGCTTTTTGAAAGATGGATTTGTTGCTTATGCCATTGGCGGACAAATGCTAGGCAAAATATTACCCGAAGCCAAGATTATTTCGCTTTGCGCGAAAATTGAAAAACCGATTGTGTTGCTCGGTGGACCCGAAGATGCAGCGCGTGCAGAGCGAATTTCGGCAGCAAATGCTGCTCAAGTTTTTAATGCCTGTGGCAAGTTCAACTTGAATCAATCAGCATCTATTTTGGCGCAAGCCGATGTGGTGCTGACCCACGATACAGGCTTGATGCACATTGCTTCGGCATTGAATAAAAAAGTGGTTTCGTTGTGGTTTGCTACCACACCACAAATTGGCTTTGCGCCTTGGCAGCCAGGCGAAGGTTCGGTGATGATAGAAGCCGATTGCAAAAAACGCCCAACAAGCAAACTCGGAAACCGTGGTTTTGAAGATGGTTGCGTGTTTAATATTGATTTAGACGCTGTTGCTAAAGCGGTGAATACCTGAATTGAAGCTCTATTTTGCGGAAAATCAAATGTCAAACTGAACTTCCGATTTTAATAGTAATGGTCGAAGTGGACAAGCGTTCCAGCGGATTCAATCAAAACTCAATTCCAAACTCGGATCCCAAAACAACTTTTTGAAATCGACCACTTTGTCGTTCTTCACTTCAATGCCTTCGGCTTCTAAAAGCTCTTGCATTTTAAATGGCGTTTCGAAGTGCATTTTGCCCGTCAATAGACCTTGGCTGTTTACAACGCGGTGTGCGGGCACAGACGGAACTTGGTGATGTGCGGCATTCATTGCCCAGCCTACCATGCGTGCCGAACGCGCTGGACCTAAATATTTGCCAATAGCACCATAATTGGTCACGCGCCCTTCAGGAATGAGCCGCGCTACTTGGTATACAGAGTCGAAGAAGTCTTTTTGCATTGCGAACGAATTTAAAAAAACGCGCGCGCTTCAATACCGCCTGTATGAATCATATTTATTCCAGGACTTTGACGGCCGTTATAGTTGATGCTGATTTGTAAATTGTTGGCCAAAACACGCTGGTAACTCACACCCCAAGTGGCGTTAAGTCCGGGTTGCAATCCATCCAAAATCTCGAAACCTACAGCACTGCTTGCGTTGCCGTTGTAGTTGATTTGCACCAAGCTTGCGTTCGCAATCAAGCTGCCTTTTTCAGGCGAACTCAAATTAAATTCTAACAAGTGCTTGCGCGAAATGGCTCGTTCACTGCCAATCAACGGATTTTCATTTTCGAGCGTGTTCAACTGCTCCTTAAAGTTGAATGCGTAGCTCAATCGCCACTTGGTGCCGGGTTGCAACGTAAGCTTTGGTTCTATTTGCTGGTAATTGATGTTGAAATTCCGAGAGCTCAAAACGCTAGCGTCACTGCTGCTGGTTTTTGTGCCTTGCTCTGCTCGTGTTTCTAAACTTAATATTTGAGTGAAATTCCAACGAAATCCGGTGCTGTACTTTTCTGTTTGTCGCTCTTCAAAACCAGTTGTGAGCAGGTTTCGGCCGCTTACACGTTGGTAATTTACATCTGCGCCAAACACAGGATTGCTTTGGTTGAAATAGAAAATGTTTCTCAAGTTTGAGTTGGTGCTTTGCAGCAATGAGTCAGAAATGTTGAATGAAAATGGATTGAATTGATCGAGTAAATTGGTTTCCAGATTTTTCCGGTCAACGGCATAGCTAAACTGATCTGAAAAGTGACTGATTACCTTGAGCAAAGCTTTTTTTCCACGCCAAATAGTAGCTGGCCTAATGGACAATGCTTGCGAAAATTGATTCGTAAACACTTTGATGTAATCATTGGTGGGCACAAACACTTTCACAAAATTGGCCGAGGCAATTTGGTCGGCTTGCACCGCCAATTCAAATTCCGAAAGTTCTTTTTCGCCATTGTCATTGTAGTCAATAAAAATGTGCGTGCCTTGACCTGGCGTGGTTTCTATAAATATGTATTCGCGCCTGTTTTCTAACCCTGAACCTATTTCATAAAACGTGTTTGTGGTAATGGTTCCTTTAAAAAATCGGCCTTGGTATTCTACCCGCGATAACAAGGTGTTTTCACGTTCTTGACTTGTAATTTCATCATTTAATATATCGAGCGTTCTGTAGTTCACTCGAAAATTATAAACCGAATTTGGAATGGTGTTCAGGCTGTTTTCAAATCCATAAATACGCGCAAACGTTGCCTTGCTAAGTTGGGTGGTATCATAAAGCCAATCGGTGCGTTCGGCATACGAAAGTTTGTATTTGTTTTTGGCAGTATCAGCGTTGGTGATAAATGTTTCCCATTCCCAAAATCGATAAGCCAAGTTGCTCAAGCTATCGCTTTGCGGATTGTAGCGCAAGTTTTCTTCAAAATCGTCTTTATAGCCAAGGTTTAGTTTCCAAATGGGCACTTTGATCAAAGTGTTATGCTGAATGTATTGACTGCTGATCAAATCACCATTTTGATTGATAATGCTTCCATTATAAGATGAAATCAAGTGTTTTAGGTCTGTTTTCAGGTCAATTTTGTTCTGAATTCCATTAAATGCGCCACCAGCATTGAACGATTTTATACCATAAATGGCAGACAGCTCTTTTTGTTTTTCAACTCCAAGTTGCGCTCCAATGATGTTTTGGTTGTCTTTTATTTCAAGGTTTCTGATGTTCCAATCACGGTCAAACTCTACTCCGCGAAAGCGTTCTATTTGCGCAAAATTGCGTTGAACAACCTCATAATCTAGCCCACCTACAGCGCGCCAGTGCTTATTTATTGGCTGAAAACCCTTTACGCGAGCTTTTACACCAATGCCCGAATTGTCGCTATTGTTTAGCGAACTAAAAGTATTGATGTCGTTATTGCTTGCCGCGAATTCAATGCTTGTTTCTATATTCTCGGTAAGCTGATATGCAGCCGAAATGCTGGCCATTTGCTTGCGCTTTGGGGTTACCAATTTCACCACAGGTGCAAAACTTCCTTGCTTCACGCCATTGATGGGCGCAACCCATTCATACACGCGGCCCAAAGCTAATTGGGCGCTTTGCTGATAGTCGCCATTGCCTGCGCCCACGTTTGAAAAAGCAGCCTGATAAAGTTGGTTTTCTTGTGAATCAGAATACTTTAAAATATTGGTGTAGAATAGCGTGTCGCCCGTGTTTTCGTTGACAGAGAAGGTGTCAATGAGTTCATACAAAATTCTGTTTTGCGAGTAATTTGCCGTGTCTATACTTGATGCCACCGCTAGGTTTGTGTTGTCGCCAATGCTTCTTAAAACATCTTTTTGCGCATCGTTTAGATTTTGCTGCAGCGATTGGTTTTTAGCATCTTGTTCAGAATAAATCCCAACATTTACTTTCCATTTTTTGGTTTGAAAATCGCTTTGACCAAAGATCATTGAGCGGGCATAATTCCGATCGCTGTATTGATATTCTGCCACAATTCTTCGGTCTTTGGTAATGGGCATTTTAGCAGTGAAAGTGACTTCGGCAGTGTTGTAATTGATCACGTAGTCGTTTTCTTGACCACGAGTTAATAATCGGCCATCAATGAAAATGCGCTCCGTACCCGAAAGCACCACAATAAAAGGTTCGTTGTCTTCGCCAAGCAAACGATATGGCCCTTGATTGCCTTCCACTCCTTGAATGGTTTGTCGGGCAAATTTTCCACGAGAAACCGCTCCACTCGCTTCAAGCGAAAGGGTTGCACTGGTGTCGTTTTTCAGCGGACGCAAAACCGATTCAACGCGCCCGCCTTGCAGCTTTTTATTGAATTGCATAAAATATCCACCTACATTTCTTATGCTTTGAAAATCTCCGGCTGTGATTCGGGTTTTGTCATCATATACCTGAATATACACCTGATCAAAATCTTGTAATTGCTGCGTATTTCCTTCGGGTTGAATAGGAATGTTTTGATCGGTAATAGCCGCTACAAGGCTAAATCGCTCATTGAGTCTGCCATTCAGTTGAAGGTTCAAACTTGAGTTTACCGAAAGGTTTTGGCTATTGCCAACAGCCACACCACGCGAAATACTTCCCCGTTTTTCAATATCGCCAAGGTCAAGCAATTCTCCATTACTGCTTTTTCCATCAGACACAAATGGGTTGTAGATCTTTTGGCTGGCAAGCACCATGTCGGTCGATTTGTTTTGAATGGGCTTAGAAAAATTGAAGGGAAATGTTCTGTAGTTGACGGTAAAAGTGACTGGTAATGAAATTTTATTTCGGTCTAAAACAAGTAAGGCTCGTGCAAAATCAATTGTGTAGTTTCCTGAATCAATTCCCAATAACTTAAATCCATCATTCGCAACACTTAGGCTATCAAAGAAAATTGAGTCGGTGGTGGCAGTTATTTCTTTGGTCGTAGTTGCTCCAAATGTCTGTGCACGTGCATTTTCATAAATACAAGAAATCAGCAAAACGCCTATAATCAGCGCTTTTACTAATGTCATCTTTGTATAAAGATTCATTGTCAATATATCAGGC
Organism: uncultured Flavobacteriales bacterium; assembly: GCA_964637935.1. GTDB lineage: Bacteria > Bacteroidota > Bacteroidia > Flavobacteriales_G > Salibacteraceae > SHAN690. The sequence continues at coordinate 4,837 of CAZWXC010000100.1, forward strand.
AACGAAGATTTCAAATGTTCTGTTTAAATTGTTTGAGCTTGGTTTAGAGTTTAAAAAGGAAGGTTTAAACGTAACTCTATTCTGATAATTGAGTAGAAGGTGAGTATCGAGTAAAAATGAGGTCAAAAGACGTGTTAATAATGAAAAGCAAATTCGCCTTTTATTTTTCTTTCATATTGTTGGTGACGCTAGCTCTATTTAGTTGCGACCACGAAGAAAAGCCAAAAGCTGCTCAAACGGCTCAAGGAGGTGTAGAATATGGTGGGATTTTCAGAGTCAATGAAGTTGGTGATGTTAGAAGTCTATATCCATTAAACATTACCGAAGTAGCGGGTTACCGTATTGCAAATCAAGTTTATGAAGGATTGGTTAAATATGACCAAGCTACCTTACAACCGAAGCCAGCACTTGCAGAGAGTTGGGAAACAAATGAGGATGCCACTGAATGGACTTTTCATTTAAGACAAGATGTATCGTTTCATGATGATCCTTGTTTTGAAGATGGCGTAGGAAGGAATTTGGTTGCAGAAGATGTGGAATGGTGTATCAAGCAGCTTTGCACACCAAATTCTAACAACAGCATGTTTTGGATTGCAGCGGATCGTATTAAAGGTGCTCGTGCATTTTCTGAAAGCCAAAAAACAGATTCTCCACTAGAAAAAATTGAAGGAGTTGAATTAATCGATGATCACACCATCAAAATAACATTGAATTTTCCGAGTGCTGGTTTCCTAAATATTTTGGGCCACAACGGATTCTATGTTTTCCCAAAAGAAGCACAAGAGTATTACGCTCAGGATTTTAGCACGCATGCTGTAGGTACAGGGCCTTTTAGAGTAAAAGCTTTTAAACCAAATGAAATTGCCGTTTTAGAAAGAAATCCAAACTACTATCAAATGGATCAGTTTGGAAACCAATTGCCATATTTAGATGCAATTGAAGTGAGCTTTGTAAAGGATAAAAAATCTGAATTGCTGAAGTTTAAAAAGGGTGAATTAGACATGATATTCACGCTTCCTATAGAGATGTATTCTGACGTGATGTCAGATTTATCGGAGGCTAGAAATGGAGCTAATGTTAATTTTAGACCGCAAGTTATTCCAAGCTTAAGTGTTCATTTTTATGCATTTCAACATCAAAACGAAGTATTTTCTGATTTGAAAGTGCGTAAAGCTTTCAACATGGCTATTGATCGTGAGTCGCTGGTCAACTATACTTTGCAAGGCGAAGGCACTCCAGCCCTTTATGGATTTGTGCCACCAGCATTCACAGGTTATGATTACCAGCAAATTAAAGGGTTCAAATTTGATGCAATCAAAGCCCGCGAATTGCTTGCAGAAGCTGGCTTCCCAAGTGGAGAAGGGTTTCCAGAGTTGACTTTAGAAATTTCTAGTGGAGGATCTAATTATGAGCTTATTGCGCAAGTAATTCAAAACATGCTGCAAGAAAATCTAAACATCAAGATAAACATTGAAGTTTTGCCCATGGGTCAACAATTGGATAATGCAGAAGATGGCAAGGCTGCTTTTTGGCGCGATGGCTGGGTTGCAGACTATCCTGACCCTGAAAATTTCCTGTGTTATTTTGTTGGATCAGATTTGCCCGATTCAAATCATGGTAGAACATATATGAATAGTGGCCGATACCAAAACCCAACTTATGATAGTCTTTACTTATTGGCAATTAAAGAGTTGGATCTCGAAAATCGACAAAAATTGTATCGCAAACTTGATCAACTTTTGATCAATGACGCGGTTATCATGCCGATTTATTATGATGAGTTTACGCGATTGATTCCTGTTTACGTTCAGAATTTCCCACAAAATAGCATCGAATACAGGGATTTTAGTGCTGTATGGTTTAAGAGTGCTTTACGCGAAAATTAGTCTGGTTTAAATCCGCATTGCACTGTTTATAAGTACTACAGGTACTTTAATTACACGCCAATTACCACTCTAGCTTTGCTTCACAAATTAATTGTGAAGTTATGAGATCATTGCTTTTGGTAGCGCTTGCTGCGCTTATGGTTACCGCTTGTGTTCCATCTAGAAAATACGAAGAACTAAAAGCCAAGCAAGACAATTGCGTGCGTGAGTCAGATAGATTGACAAACGAAAACAGAACCCTTACTACCGAAGTAGAGGAGCTGAGAGCTGATATGGAAACATTAACCAAAAAGCTAGGCTCACTTCAAGAAGACACTGCATACCTTGGTAAGCGTTACCGTCAAATGAGTATGAAATATGACGAATTGAATGAGCTTAACGAAGAACTTCTTGACAAGCTTAAGCGTCAGAAAAAAGAAGGTAGTGACGAAAACAGAAAGCTACTAGAAGCATTGCGCGATACTCAAACAGATTTGCAAAGAAGAGAAGATGAAGTGCGCGAGATTGAGCAAGAACTTCAGGCTAAAGAGCGCAGACTAAATGATTTGGAAGATGCATTAAAATCTCGCGAAGCAAGAGTAATAGAGCTGGAGAGCATCATTGCGGAAAAAGATGCTGCCGTTAGAGCATTGAAAGATCGTATTGCAAATGCTTTGACTGGATTTAAAGACAAAGGGATTGCGGTAGAGCAGCGAAACGGAAAAATCTACGTTAGTCTTGAAGCACAACTGCTTTTTCCAAGTGGAAGCACCGTTGTGAATGCAGAAGGAAAAGGAGCGTTGATTGACTTAGCCAAGGTTATTAAAGATGAACAAGACATCACCATTTTAGTAGAAGGTCATACCGATTCTGATCCATTCAATGGTTCAGGAGTGATAAAAGACAACTGGGATTTATCGGTAATGAGAGCAACGGCAGTTGTTAGAATTATGACTGAAAATGGCGGTATGGCTCCTTCAATGCTAACCGCAGCCGGGCGTGGCGAATATGTGCCAGTAGCAGACAATAGCAATAAAGAAGGTAAAGCCAAAAACAGACGTATTAAAGTGGTATTGACTCCAAATCTT
>CAZWXC010000101.1:0-7762 GCA_964637935.1 uncultured Flavobacteriales bacterium
TTTAATGATTCTCTTATTGCTCATTTTACCTGAAAATGTGCTTGATGCCATGCCCAATTCAGTTTTTCCTTTAGTGTATACGGGTATTATCTATTTACTGCTAGAGCGCTTTCAAGGCGAAATGCTAAAAACGCATGAATCTCAATACAAACCCTTTTATTCTTGGATGAAAGGCGCGCTTATTGCTTTGTTGAGCGCAGTTTTGTTTTTAGGTGGAGCAGTGGCCGCAGCCATATTGCCTAGTACCAATGTTACCGATATAGCGTATGATAAAGGCATTACTCAGTTTTCGGAAAATGAAACAGAAGCATTGCGTGTGTTTGATATGATGGACACCGAATCTGCTTCAGATATTATTCAATTTATTCAGCGAAAAGGCATTCCGCTTTGGATGGCCAATATTGAGATATTGAATGATTTGGATCAACTAGAAGATCTTGATGATGAGTTAATTGACCAGAACAAACTATTGCGTGAATACTGTCAGCTACGTGTGAAATCATACCACACACTTTCTGAAAGTTTGAAAGATTCAACGCCTGAAAATTTCGCTCGTTTTGAAGCATTGAGTCAAGAAATTGAAATCATCTTAGGCAAACTTTAGCATGTCTGCGGGAATCATTTTTATCGTGTTGCTTTTTGCGGTGCTTATGTACTTTGTCTTTTTCAGAAAAGGTAGATATAAAAAGCTGGATCCAGAAACAAAATTCCCAATTGCTTGGCACAAAATTCTAGTGCAAAAAGTGGCGTTTTACAATGCGCTTTCTGCTGAAGAACGCAAACAATTTGAATTTAGAATTCAGGAGTTTCTTTTGAATCACAAGGTTACAGGCGTGAAAATTGACGTTGATATTACAGATAGATTATTGGTTGCTTCAAGCGCACTCATTCCTGTTTTTGCCTTTGCCAATTGGCATTACAGCAACTTTTTTGAAGTGTTGATTTATCCAAATAGTTTTAACGAACACTTTGAGACTGCAGGCGAAGAACGCAGAATTTTGGGCATGGTAGGCAATGGCTATATGGATGGAAAAATGATCCTTTCAAAAGAAGCGCTGCACAAAGGTTTTTCGAATGAAAGCGACAAGAAAAACACCGCCATTCATGAGTTTGTGCATTTGATTGATAAAATGGATGGTAAAATAGATGGCGTTCCAGGTGTTTTGTTGCAGAAGCAATATGCCATTCCATGGATTGAGCTGATGAACAAAAAGATGGATGAAATCTATGAAAATGAATCAGACATCAATCCATACGGTGGAACACATCAGAGTGAGTTTTTTGCTGTGGTAAGTGAATATTTTTTTGAGCGTCCAAAGCTTTTAGAGCGCAAACATCCCAAGCTGTATGCCATGCTTGAACAGATTTTTAATCAAGAAATGGATGAGAAAACGCTTCATACTTTGGGTAAAGACATTGGCCGAAACGATCCTTGCCTTTGCGGAAGCGGTGAGAAATATAAGAATTGTTGCGACTTACTTTAATCGAAGCAAAATCACAAAAAAAAGCCCGAACATAAGTTCAGGCTTTGAATTATAATCTTGAAGCAATTATTGTCCTCCTTCAAAGTTTGAAAGAGGGCCACTCATAAACGTTTTAACACTGTCGTCAATACCTTCTTTTTTGTGATACACCTCAGAAAGATGCTCAAAAATTTCATCTTGGTTATCATGAAATTTAGCTGCAATTAAATGCGCTATATCTCTTTTACTCGGGTCATGGCGATCAAAAAACTCTTTCAGCTTTTTCTCAAATTCTTCTTTGCTTCTGTGCATCATTCAAATTTTAAAGTGGTGAAAATAAGTAAAAGCAATATATCAAATTGAGCTTCTTTACCATTAAACTTTTGATCAATTTCCAAAATCCCTCATTCATTAAAGGCGATTTTCCTAACTACTTAATAATAATGCTGGTGTAAATGCTTGAAGTATTTTACAATACAGTTCTTTATTATTACTAAAAGGTTTAATTGATCAACCTAAAATGTTAAACATTGGCCACTCACCAACACTTTCTTTCAATAGTAACGTCTTTAGCGTACTTTGTGACCTTATCAATGCAATACAATATGAAAAAGCTGATTATTCCAATACTAGCACTTAGTTTTTCAATCACGTCTTGTTATAAAACTGCTCCAGATGTGATGGAAGCCGAATCGCAAGATTCAGGCGGTTCTGCTGCTGGAGAAGCCGGTGTTTTAACAGCCGCTGAATGGAGCGACTTGAAAAATTGGTCCTTTTGGAACAACCTCTTGAATTCGAACTCAAATTTGAAAAACACTTCATCTGAGTGGTCTTTCTATACCAACAATCGCATTTCAGTAGTTGTGCAAGACAATGATAGAAATCCAGTGGTAAATGCCACCGTTAGTTTAAAGAAAGACGAAGCCTTGGTTTTTGAGACCATAAGCGATAATAGAGGTTCGGCAGAGCTTTGGGTTGGGTTGACGGATGAAAACTTAAACGTGAACCCAGATGATTATACACTTTATGTAAATGGAGTAGAGGCTTTTCGAGGTTTTAACCAGGGAACTAATTATTTAATTGCCGCTGACAATGCTGATTATGACAATGAAGCTCAAGTAGCTTTTATTGTTGATGCTACAGGCTCAATGTCAGACGAATTGAATTTTCTAAAACTCGATCTTGAAGACGTAATTAATAAAGTAGGAATTAAAAATCCAACTACTACTATACACACAGGCTCTGTGTTTTATCGAGACAAAGGCGATGATTATTTGACCAAAATGTCTTCGTTTACTACAAACATTGCGAGCACCATTACTTTTATAGAAGACCAAAGAGCTGGTGGTGGTGGAGACACACCTGAGGCGGTTCATACGGCACTAGAGGAAGCACTAAGTAAACTTGCTTGGAATGAGCATGCAAAGACTCGATTGGCCTTTTTAATGCTCGATGCGCCTCCACACCATAAAAGTGAGGTGATTGAAAGCCTTAAAAAATCGATCAATGAAGCAGCGAAACGTGGTATTAAACTCATTCCAATTGCTGCAAGTGGAGTAGATAAAGAAACAGAATTCTTGATGCGTCATTTTGCCATTGCAACTAATGGAACATATGTTTTCATAACTAACGATAGTGGCATTGGTAACGATCATATTCAAGCTACAGTGGGCGACTATGAAGTGGAATATTTGAATGATCTGCTGGTAAGATTAATTCATGAGAACATGAATTAATGTATTGATAAACAGTAAAGCATAAAAAATGGGAGGCCAATTATTTGGTCTCCCTTTTTTGTTTCAGACTAATTTAGTAGATCTTAAAAAGCTTCTGGTGGGTATTTCTTTCTTCCTTTCAAATAGGTAGAAACAAACCAAACCACTAAAGAGCTCTTCATTAAGATAAACAGCGCAAAAACTGTATTCATGGGACAAAGGATTTAGGGATGAGCCTATCTTTACGCAGCTCTATTTCAAAGAGTTACTTGATGCATTTGTCAATTAATCATGTTCTCTCCCCGTTATAAATAGCTAACTTATTAATAATCAATAGTTAATAAGAGTAGTTAAACCTAAATTTTAACTAACGATTCAATTGAAAAATAGGTATTAGGCTTACTGAACTAAGCATGTATTCTGGAGTAATAATAGGTGATTTACTTATAAACCACTTTAATTGAATAAACTCATAAAATAAAACTGTTCTTATATTTATTTAGAACAGAGTAAAACGGATCGAAAAATCTTCTTTTTGACACTGAGGTATCACGTAAATTGATACGCGAAATACCTAATTGAAATATAACTGTTGTAGATTTTAAAGCTTGTTTAAATAATTGTAATTCAATATTTTAAAATAAAATTTTGATTCTTAATTTGGGTAACACATATAGTTGTTCATCCTAAACCTAAGTAACGTTAATTTGGACAGATGCGTAAACTTTGCCAAATGAAATTCAGAAGTCAAACGCTGAGTTTGTAGTTAAGTAAATGCCTTTTTAGAATTTAATACATCCCAAAAATGTCCCCAAGATATTTCAACTCAAAATCATCTAGCGCTTAGGTTAGAGAATTCATATCATTTAGATTAAAGCTTTGGCTTACAATGCAGTGCGCATTAGTGAGGGTAGAAGCATACATCCTAAAATTCAGTATCAAAATCAATATTTCAATAACCAATCTTTCAATATCAATTTTATAATCATGGCAGCAGAAACCAACGGTACTTCATTGAAGTCTAAGAAAAAAGAAGGCGAATACCTCAATGGTCAGGATTCACATGTGGATCACAACAACTGGCAAGAATACACTACCAATGCGCTGGAGCAAGCAGTGGATAGCATAGTAACGATCAATGAGAATAAAGAGATTTTATTCTTTAATAAAGCCGCTGAACGTATGTTCCAATACACCAAAGATGAGGTGATGGGGCAAAACGTGAAAATGATTGTGCCAATGGAGCACCGAGGTAACCATGATCAATATGTTGAAAGAAATATGCATGGTGGCGAAAACAAAGTAGTAGGAAAAGGCCGCGAAGTTGAGATGTCAAGAAAAGATGGCTCTAAATTTTGGGGTCATTTGTCGCTTTCTAAAGTTGAAACAGAAGCAGGTCTTTTGTACACAGCTTTCATCAAAGACATTCATGACGATCGCATGAAGAATGCTGATTTTTCTGGGCAAGTTGACGCCATTAGAAAGTCGCAAGCGGTAGTTGAATTTAGCACTGACGGAACTATTCTGTATGCTAACGATTTATTTCTGAGTGCGATGAGCTACAAGTTGGATGAAATAAAAGGTCGTCATCACAGCATGTTTATTCCGTCCTATGAAAAAGATAGTGATAGCTATCGCATGTTTTGGGAAAAACTAGGAAGAGGCGAGTTCCAAACTGGCGAGTTTATGCGCTTGGGCCGAGATGGCAAAGAAGTATGGATTCAAGCTACATACAATCCAATTTTTGACCTAAACGGTAATGTAATGAAAGTGGTAAAGTATGCCAATGACGTTACTCAACAGAAATTAATGAATAGCGATTTCCAAAGTCAAATCAATGCTATTACGCGCTCACAAGCAGTCATTGAATTCGATATGCAAGGAAACGTGCTTAAAGCCAATGATCTATTCCTGAAATCTACCAAGTACACCTCTGAAGAAATAAGAGGAAAACATCACCGATTGTTTTGTGATCCAGTTTACTCAAGTACACATGCATACGTACAATTTTGGGATGACTTAAGAGCTGGGTTCCACAAAGAAGGAACATTCAAGCGCAGAGATAAAAATGGTAGTGATATTTACCTCAACGCCTTTTATTTCCCAATTATCGACATGAGTGGCAAGCCATTTAAAGTGGTAAAATACGCTACCGATAATACAGAGTTTATGAGCACAGTGTTCAAAGTGAATGACATTTCAAACACGGTAAACTCAACCAGTGAGCTGCTTACCCAACGTGGTGATAACATGCATAAAATCACGCAAGAAGTGGCAAGTGCAATACAGCAAATGGCTGAAGGCGCTCAGCAGCAGGCTATTCAAACCGATGAAGTAAGTAAAGTTATTTCTGAAGTATTGAAAACCTCGCTTAACATGGGTGAAAAAGCTGAGGTGATTTACAACTCAGCTGAAAAAGGCCAGCAAAGATCTAACGAAGGTTTGGCTACTCTGAAGAGCGTGGTTTCTAGCATGGGCGAGATTCAAGATAGTGCCAACGTAACATCAGAAAGCATTAAGGTACTGGCTAAGCGCTCAGAAGAAATTGCACGCACATTGAGTGTGATTACAGATATCGCTTCACAAACCAATTTGCTTGCTCTTAACGCAGCAATTGAAGCGGCTAGAGCTGGTGATGCAGGTAGAGGATTTGCGGTAGTTGCTGAAGAAATTCGCAAACTGGCCGAAGGTTCTAGAAAATCGGCAGTAGACATAGAACGCGTTATTAGTGAAGTTCAAAAGGATATTCAAGGAGCAACTGAGGCTATCAAGTCTATGGCCTCTAGTGTTACAGATGGTAGCAAGGCATCTACAGAAGCAGAGATTGTGTTTAAGGAAATTGAAGTTGCTAGTAGTGAAATGCTCGGCTTATCAACTGAAATTGTAACAGCAACCGAGCAGCAACGCACTTCGATAGACAATGCAGTGAAGAACATAGAGCAAATTGTAGTGGTTTCTGAAGAAACTGCATCTGGATCAGAGGAAATTGCAACGTCATCCGTTGAGTTAAGCCAAGGCATGGATGAGGTTAAAAATACAGCAATCGAATTGTCTGAAACAGCAAACATGCTTAAGTCAGAGGTAGCTCAATTCTTACTTAACGATTAATGAAAAAGCCATGATGCAAGGAATTGACACAAGTCCAGACCCAATGGCAGCCATTGCAGCTGAGGGTTTGAAAAGAAGCACAGAACGCAACATTGGTACGCTGAGCTATGGCCAGGCAGGCAATAGAATTCAACTTATAGAATTTAGACTAGGTTCTGAATACTATGCCCTAAGCATTGATGATGTAAAAGAAGTGGTGCTAACGCCATCTGTGGCACGCGTGCCACAAGCTCCTTTTTTTGTGATGGGTGTTGCCAATATTCGAGGTACAATCATCACCATTATCGATCTAGAAAAACGCATCGAAGTGCAGCGCCAATCGGGCAAAGAAGCGCTTGAATACCGATACACATTGGTGTTAGAAATAGATGGGTTTAAGGTCGGTATTTTGGTTGACCAGGTGCCTAACACGCTCAATGTTACGGAAGAAGATATCAATCTTGCTGATGAAACAATGAACGCTCATCTATCAGATAGCAGTGGAAATTATCTAAAAGGAATAGTAAAAAGTGATGACCGCATGATTTTCATGCTCGACATCAAAAACCTCATCAATTAATCATTCAAATAAAAGCTCAATATTATGAATAACAGAGTATTAGTAGTAGACGATTCGCTTTATATGCGAGCAAGAATCAAAGACACCTTGAAAAATGCTGGCTTCGAAATAGTAGGCGAAGCAGAAAATGGTGAAAAAGCAATTGACTTAGCCATGACGCTTAAGCCAGACATCATCACACTTGACAATATTTTGCCAGATATGATCGGTATCGACATTTTGAGAGTACTGAAAAGCGAGGAATTACTTGATGTGCGCATCATTATGATTAGTGCAGTAGGGCAAGAAAGTGTAATTCAAGAAGGACTTGCCATTGGAGCAGAGGATTACATCGTGAAGCCATTTACTAATGAAGTATTGGTAGAAAAGTTGAACATGATTAGAGATCGTCAGCTGCACTAAAACATGGAGAAGCTGCGCGTTGCGATAGTTGATGATTCGGGTTTTATGCAACTCATCTTGAGCGACATAGTAAACTCTGATCCATTACTTACTGTGGTTGAAACAGGAAGTGATGGAAAAGAAGCTGTGGACCTGGTAAGAAGGCATAAACCAGACGTGTTGCTTCTTGATATGATCATGGGTGAGTTTGACGGCAAATATGCCATAGAGCAGATCATGAAATTTAGACCCTTGCCCATTATTGTGGTGAGTGCTTTGAATGATAAAAATCCTAAGGTTATCTCTGACATTTTAGAATTAGGAGCCTATGATTTCATCAGCAAGCCAAATGGTAAAAATCATCATATCAGAGATTTAAACATTTCACTAAACTCAAAGATTAAGGGTGCAGTTGAAGGATTTAAAAAGCAACAGAGTGTTCGTGTCAACAAAAACAATCATCCGCACACATTTAGCGAAGAAATACACTACGAGGCAATCGTTGTGGGTTCTTCTACAGGTGGACCAACCACGGT
>CAZWXC010000102.1:0-7689 GCA_964637935.1 uncultured Flavobacteriales bacterium
CGCTTTTTGGATCAAGTGCTTCAGCAATAATTTTTGGCTCCTCTTTAGGAGAGTTTCGACTGAATATTTTAGCTTCTATGGCGTCAGAATTTTCAGGCATTTGCCAAGTAAGCGAAATGGTTTTTGAAGATGCGTTAGAAGCTATTGTTTGCGATAATGCTGCTGGTGGCGCATCCAAATCAACCGTTTCGACTTCTATTTCTAAGCCGTCTTTGCTTTCAAAAAAGAAATAATCAACCGCGGTGATTTTGTAGTTATAGCTACTGTCTTTACTTATCGATTTGTCTTCGTACAAAAATTCAGGAAATGCTCCCGTTTTGTCTGCCTGAATAGGAATAGGGGTTTCGTTCAATTTTTTGAAATCGGCATCTAACGTTTTTCGATAAACATTCACCGCGTAGTAGCGCATGTTTTCGGGTGTCCAAGTAAGTTTTACGCTTTTTTTCCCGCGCTCAAAGCGGCCATTGGTGGGAGCCTCGGGACCCGAAAAATCATTGAATAAAACGGCCATTGAGGGAGAAGTGCTGGCTCCGTTTACTTCAATTTTATAACGATAAGATTTGCCTTTGCTCGCATTCTGATCTTTGTATAACAGACCAAATTGTGTCGCAAACTCATTTTTTTCGAGTGCGTTTAATAAGAGTAATCCTTTACCTATTGATGATTGAAAATCAGTGTATGGAATAGATAAAATAGCTTTGAATAACTTGTATGATTCTTCTGCTTCAAAGTCAGTAATGGAGGCGTTAAGGTTTGGCTTAAGCGCATCAGCAATTTTTATCCAATCGCTATTTTCTTCACTTCTATAAATGTTTATTCCATTAGGATAATAACCTTGTTTCCCTATAAACTTAACCCAAACAGCATCGCTAAGTGGCGAAATAGAAACCATGGCATAGCCAATGTTTGTGCTGTCTTGAGCCTTTGCACCAAGGGTAAAAAGTAAAACCAATATCAGTGTTCTAATCCTCATCACATCTCCGTGCTTACATTCATATCAAAACTGCCCGACCACACATCAAGAATGGTAATTTGGCCACTCAGCGCACCGCTCGCAGTAACTGTTTCATTAAAATTTAACATCAAGTCGCCCTCAAGGCTAGCGCTGGCCACCTCATACGAGCCCGAAGTAGAGAAAGGAGAAAAGCCAAGTTCCCAATTGATGTCTAATTTGCCATATACCGCTGCATGCACCTTAGCGCTTTCAATTCCGAAATCCTCTTCGTCAATTCTAATGCCGGCTCCTAGTCCGAAACTGTAACCTACGGTGGTTGAAATGCCAGCACTGGCACCTGATCCACCTACACCCACGCTTAATGTGCTTTCCCAATCATACTGACCATAAAACTCGGCTAAATCTGGATCGAGATGAAAATAGCCGCTGGTTTCTAAATCATAACACAAAGGTTTTACCGAAACGGGTTGAGATTTGGTACCAATATCTAGATACCAATCGCCATCATCACTCACAAAGGCCATGCTGCCATTGAGGCAAACCAATTGATTAGAAACCATGCCCGCATTGATGCCTATGTAGTTGTTTTTCGTGTCGATGAAAACTTCGCCCGTGCCACGTGCAAAACCATCAGCATCTTCGGCCACACTACCTTCAAGGTATTGGGCGCCATCACCGGCAGGAATTTCGGCCGCAGTTTCAAGCGGTTTGGCTGGTTGTGCTTCGTTTACCAAAATAAGGGCCAGCGGCTCAGGAATTGAAATAGAAGAACAATCGCCTGATTTTTTACCCGATATACCGTCTAAAGATGCGGTAACCTCGAAGCTACAGCTACCATTTGAATGACCAATAGTAATGGCTTCATCTGCATTAATTCCGAAGCTAACATCACCAAGAGAAGGTGTGCCAAGGGTGATTTTCGAAAGCTCGTTTTTAATGGTTTGGAAACCCGCATTGAAGCCTCCCAAATCTGCATTGAAACCAAAGCCATTAGGAATTTTTGGAACAGAAAATCCAACCACACCTAGGTCTAGGTCAAGTGCATAATCTGGTGTGAAGAATGACATGTCTATGTCTCCAAAATCCATGTCGAATGACAAATCAGGATTGAGACTCACATCAAACGGAATTCCTACATCAGGCAATGAAAGTGATAAACCACCAACTTTAGGAATATCGATATCTGCAATAGGATTTTTGAATGAAGCCAAATAATCGCCTCCAAGGCTGAAACCTAAATCAAGATCGGTATTGAAGATGTTAAAGGTTTCGGCTCCGAAGTTGAAATCGGTTCCAAAAGCGCTTATATCGAGCCAGTTTTCTGGATTCATTCCTACGCTAAAACCAGCATCTAAGTCAAGATCAAAAGACAATCCGCCCATTTTCAATGACCCAAGCGGATTTTCAAAGCTCAAGGTTGGGACTCCATCAATAGAACCAAAGCCAAGACTAATGTCTTCGTAGCTTAAGTCTAACCCATCTACACCAAGGCTAAACGAACCTAGGTCTGAAGTGAAGTTGAGTGGAATTTGCGGGTTGAATTCAGCTCCTATTCCCGCAATATTTATGGCCATATTGTCAAGGCCAAAATTGATGTAGTTCTGTGGATCTATTTGAAGTTTGTATCCATCTAAACCAATACCGATTTCCATTTCGTCAAGTGCCACACCAAATTTTTCTGGGCTTATTTCGAAATAGTTCTCCGTATCATCATATACCAACTTTGATGTTGGATCAACAAATAAGTTTACTTGATCAATGTTGAGGGTAAGTTCTGTGCCTTCTAGCTTTACATACTTAGTAGCATCGGCTTGCACCAATATTTGATTTTCGAGGTCAACAATGGCTTTTTGGTCCTGCTTTTCGATACCAAAACCTCGGGTTTCGTCCATCCAAGCTACCATGTTTTTCTGCGTTTGGTTGACGCTTAATTTGTCCTCAACATTGAGTTCGATAGCCAAATCACCAAAGTTTAAATTGGCAACGGCTTCAGCAATTTCGAGCGTTTTACCATTGCTGAATGTGGTGGTTTGTTTCTCGCTATTGAGCGTGAAGGTTTTGTCTGCATGGGTCAACTCAACCTGCGAGGTAGTTGAGGTTAGATTGAAATCGCCCGAAACGATGTTTGCTTGCGTACCATTAGCAGTCATCACCACCGATGTGCTGCCTTCGGTATAAGTGAGGCTTCGGTCAGTTCCGTTAAGGGTAACAGCCACTTGTGCTTGCCCTAAGGTGAAGTTGGCTAAATTGCCGCTTTGCGCACTGCCATTACTTACAATCTCTGGAGTGCCAAGCATAGATTCGGCCACGCCATAGGTGTTGGTGCCATCACTTACCAAAAGATCTTCACCATCACTAATGGTAAAGGTTAGGCTACCATTTGTCCATGTTAAATCAGGTGAAAAATCATCTTGATCAACGGTTAAGTCAAAGCTGCCTGTAGGAGTGGTGATTTTAGTTAAGAATTCGTCACCATCGCGCTCTGTTGACCAATTGCCTGAGCTGGTAGTAGCGGTAAAAGTGCCGTTATCGTCATCGCCTTCATAAGCATAAGTATCGCTACCCGAAGCCAAATTAAATGCGCCCTCTTCTGCGCTAAAGTCAGCATTAGATGAAAGCGTTAAACCAGATTCACTGTAGTTTATTGCAAGCTCACGAGCCGGAAGATTACCGATAATATCAAGCTGAGCAGACGGATCTACCAAGAATAGTTTGTAATCATACAAGCTGTTTGCCTGAACTTCATAGCCACTTCCGCTGATCACCACACGAGCTCTCAAACTATCGCCAGGAGCGAAATACCCGCCAAAGTCATATTGGCTGTCTTTATATTCTACTTGGCCAAACTCACCCGGCAAACCGGCTTGTTTGGCATACTTTGCTGGCAATCCGTTTTTACAACCGGCTATATAAATACTTCTCTGATTGTCATTTAAGCTCAGGGTGCCATACTTGTTGATTTGATCACCATACATGGTCAAGTTATACTGATCATATTCAGCATGCAATCTGCCCGATCCGCTAGCATAACCCGAAACAGCAAGCTTCACATTTGGGTCGCTGTAGCTTGCAAAACCTGAATCTTGCGATACAGCAGCAAGTACATCATATTCGCCATTGTAATTAAAATGCAAATCGCCCGATTTATTGATCGGTTGGGCTTTAAGATCAATGAGCATAGAACCATCGCTGTACAAAACACTGCCGCTATCTGCATTTAATGTTCCTCCAACACCAAATTTGGTCCCATCTATTTCCATAGCCAAGCGCGCATATTCAGCATTTTGCAGCCTTGCACTGAAGGATTTGGAAGGATCGTGCGTGTATTTTACAAAGTGGCTTTTATTGATTTTATCAAATTCTAGTTCCAACTCTTTGCCGCCCGACTCTTTGAATAATGCAGACCCTTGATACAGCACATTGCTTTCGGCAAAGAAGTCGATGGTACTTGTTTTTAAGGTAAAATCACCTTTCATTTCATCTAAATAGGCGTTTGCGGTAGATTTTACAGTACCTGAATTAAAGGTCAATACTCCAGTGCGCGTGGCAGGATCAGCTTGTATTTCGAGCTTGGTTGAGCCATCATCAAAGCCAACTAAGCCTTTACCCACTTTATAACCGCCATAGATTTGATTATTGCCATTATAAGTAATTCGGCCTTCAATGAGAGCTTGACTATTGTTTGCTGTTAAGGCAAAAGCATTGTTGCCATAGGTTAAATTGGCTGAAGCATTTTTTTGATCGGCATCAAAATCTGTGTTGAGCGTAATGCCAGAAGACACTGCGTTAAAATAGCCCACACTGGTGCCGTTGTATCCTGCCGAGAGCGAGTTGTCGCCTATATCTAAGGTTGTGCTTATTTCGCCTTCGGCATTACCATCAAAGCGAATGGTGTTTCCTTTATAACCGAAGCCAACACCCACACCTGGCGAACCAGCCGTGGTGGTTTCAAACGCTGCGTCTATTCCCTCGCTTGAATTGGCATAGCGAAAGCTGTTTCCATTTTTGGTTGAAACTCTGATGCCAACTTCATCGCTGCTGGTAATTGGCACTGTTACATCTAATTCAAGGTCAAGGTCTATCGCTTTAACAATTTCGCTGGCAGCAGCCATGGCAATTTCTTTGGTAAAATCTTTACGCGCTTTTTGATTCAAAAGAGACACATCGCCCTTGAGCAGTGCGGTTAGGTCAGAGCCTGTGAGTTCTAACTCCATGCTCATATCTGTGGCCATAAATCTGCCGCTGGTCTTGGTGTCAATGAGCTGCAGGTAGCCAGCCATGCCCATGTCTACATTTTTATCAACCACAAAAGCACCATTCACATTATTCATGTGGTAATATGCGCGAGACTCCATACCAACCATACTAAAAGGAGGCACGATAGGTACACCCGAACCTTCGCTGTCTTGGAAGTATGCATCGAAATACCAGAAATCAGTTCCGTCAAGATTTCCCACCAAAATGTTGGCTTGCATTGGCAGGCGCGTTGGGTATTTGAGTGCTCCTTCTATCACCCCAGTAAAGCACTTGCCCCAAGCCGGATCGTCTTGCACCAAGTTTACCCAACCCGTAAAATCGAGCAAGGTATTTTCAATTTTAATGAATGACTTAGCTGTGAATTTTTTCTTTTCTTCATCTCCAGTTTGCACCGAAATTGGCGGCACGCCCACGTTTGGCGCAGCCCCAGGGTGAAATTCTTCGCTCAAAAGCCTCACGCTTGAGATACCGAACTTTGGAGGTCCGTTTTCACCAACAATTCTATCGCCATAATCAGCATTACCAAGTATTGCCATTGAGTATCGGCCGTTGTCAAACGATGCCCCAATCTCTTCTATGGTAATATCATAGCCAGCATATTTGGTATAGATTGGATTATTTACTGTAACAGAACCATTTCTTTGGCCAAAGCCGATGAAATTATCCCCGTAAATCCTAAAGTCGAGGTTTTCATAAGAAGCACCATCAAAAGCCGGCATATCGGCATTAATAACTAAATCCAACCGCTCGTTATCAGCAAAAACAGCACGTAAAATTTCAATATCCATGCGGTTTTCGCCTCCATATGGATTGTATGTTAGATTTCTACCTGCAAGGTCTTGGTTCATTACACCAGTTTGAATGCCTTCGTTAGTTAGAGGAGCGGTGTATGTAAACACTTCATTTTCATCAATAAATGGAATGTAGAATTCACCATTTAATGAACTTTCAGAAATACTGCCTGCTTCCATCAATATTTTTCCGAGGATGTTGCATCTAAATTGGTTGAATGCAAGCAAATCATCGGCTTCTTTTTCGATTTCAAATTCCCAATCGATAAACATGCCTTGAGAAGTGGTCCAAAGTTTTGTAGTTGCATTTACCTCAGCCTCTACTTCTATGTCATACTGAGAAGTGAATTGATTAGAAGCGTCAAATCCATTTGGGAATACCGCTCTAAACTTGGGAAAATACACCCCTTTCCACGCTTTGTCAGATGACAAGATTCCAGGAGATTGTACTTCTGTTAAATCTATAATTGCTTCGTAGGGCTTTATTGCAAACGAGCTGGTTTCGAGTGGTTTGAAATGATTGGTTGCATTGGCAAGCAAGAACTTTGCGGTGATTAAGCCTACATTGTTTTGCTGATCAAATGGCATGATGTATGGCTTTCCATCATTGGTGGGGATACTCTCATGCAACTGAAATTCACCTATAGTGCGGAGTTCAAATTTGTCTTTTGCTACTCTAAAATCTGAAATGGTATCAAAGCGGATAATGTGCTTATAAGGATTCAACAATTCAAACTCGGTGGTTACTGGCTTGAAGCGCGCGGTTCCAGCTATTTTGTATTCTTCGTCTACGACAAACCAAGTTGGTTTAGAGTCAATAAAACCTGGAGTTGGTGCGGTAATAGCATGTGGAAATGGCCAATGCAGATAGCCCAAATAGTAAAGCCCTAATTCATCAATTTTACCTTGATCAAAAACAAAATTGGCGGTGCCGTTGGCCTCAAGTTGCGGTTTGATTTCCAAATCAGGACGATCGCTCAAATCGAAGAAAATATCTCCATCATCTAAAAACATGATTGCCGATATTTCTTTGAGGGCAATACCTTCAAAGTTGCAAGTAACGGTGTCTGATGGATCAGAAGATAGCTGCACATAACCCACACCATCAAGGTCTTTGATATCTGTATTATCGGTTTTGCGAACGGTGATTTTGAAGTTTCCGGCAAAGAACTCTTCCACCACGGGTGGGCCATAAAAATCCCAAACCTCACTTGCAGCTATCTCTTGCTCTTCGGTGTAGGCTTTTACTTGCCACGCATACTGTTTTTGAAATTCTAGGCCTTTCGTAAGTTCGAAACTCGCTCCATTTGTGCTGTAGGTAGAAGGCAAATTTTCGGTGTGCCAATTAGGGTTGTTGGTCATTGCCTCTTCTGGAGTTTGACCATCGTTTACCTCTACAATAGTTAGTTTGTAAACAAACTGCTGGCCTTGCACTTTTTCGCTAGATGCACCCCAATTGAATTGTTTTGGGTCGTTTTTCTTGATGGTAACTCCCTTTGTTGGATTGCTTAAGGCAATACTACCACCCGTAGGATAGCCGTAATAAAACCATGCCCATTCGCTGTAGCCGTTATTTGCATAAACATCGCGGCCTTGATCGTCAAGAGCGCGCACACGCCACACATACTTGTAGCCAGCTTGCAACTGCGATGTAGTAAGATCAAGGTTAAGCGTTGTTTGAAAAAG
>CAZWXC010000103.1:0-7579 GCA_964637935.1 uncultured Flavobacteriales bacterium
AAGAAAACCGTCATTGTTTCCGTCAACTTCAATTGGGCGCATATTACCGTGAACCAACACCATGGTAGAAACTTTCTCATTGAATTTATGCGCGGCATCCACATTCAACTCGGTTCTTCCACCTTGATTTACGTAGGCATTTACAAACAGTGGATCTGCGTCTTCTGGCTTTTTAAGTTCAACATTTATTTGCCCTGTGAGGCTTTCAAATCCATTCACAACAGAGCCAGAGCCTTTGTTTAACTGTATAGATTCTATCCAAGTTCCAGGAATATAAGTCAAACCTTGCACCGCACTCAAGCCACGCACATCAGGCATAGATTCGCGCGTTATTTGTGCATACTTACCATCCAGCCCAAGCATTTGTATTTGCTTGGTTCCAGTTACCGCATCAGCATATGCCACATCTACAGAAGGATTGGTTTCGAAGCTTTCGCTCAAATTGCAGCAAGCGGCTTTAAAAAGCTCTTTTTCACCAATATTTTCCACCTTCATAGGGTCGAGATAAGATATTTCTGTGCCTCGCCTTTCGTAAACAACATTCACCTCATCGAGCATTTCGTATGGTCGAAGTACGATCGTGAGTTTGTTCTTTTTTGTGACCTGAAGTGTGTCGTTATTATAGCCCACATAACTCACCACGAGTGTGCTGTTGTTGGCTATTTGAGGAATCTCAAAACTCCCATTGGTATCGGTAACAGCGCCCGTTTGCGAGCCCAGCCAAAACACATTTGCAAATGGAATCGGTTTGAACTTTCCGTTCTTCGTTTCTTCCATCACCATGCCCGTTAATGTTTCTTGCGCAAACAATTTCGCACTCAAAATCAGCAAGCATAGCAACAGTATTGTCGCCCTATTTTTCATGGCTTAATGCGTGTGAAGCGTTTCGTACTTGCAGCAATCTGGCAAGCTATCATAATCATCACGCTTAGCATCTACATGCTCTGTTTTATGACCAGCTGTTGCAATGCGTTCCTCTATTTCTTGAAGTGTTGTTTTGTCGTCTTTGTAGGCAACCGCCATTTTTTTTGTGGCTTTGTCCCAGCTTACAAATTTTACTCCTTTGCCATAGGCGGCTTCTTCAATGCGTTTCTGACACATGCCGCAAATACCCTCTACTGTAATGGTATCTTCTACTACTGTTTGAGAAAAAGAAAAGAAAGAAAGACTGCAGAAAAAGGCAGTAAATATGCTTGATAAAATAATTTTTTTCATAACTAATTTGATTGAATTTGAATAAAACTTACTGCAAAAAGTACAAGACTTTAAGCTCTATTCCTTTTGAGAAAAAGAATGCGGTTTTAACCAAAAACAAATTAGCTGTAGAAAATAAAGGAGTGGAATTGCACTACCCTATTGATGGGTAATGGAGGTGAATTGAGTAATTCCCGATTAACCGAGATTACTTCTAAATCAATATTGACAAGCTTTTCAAACTGAACAACCTCCGTTGGTATTGGAGTTTGAACTTCGATTTTAGAACTTGACTGATGCTCGTCTTCTAGTTGTACAAAAAAGGATTCTTCGTTGCAACAACTGCTGAATCGTTCAGAATGCGCAGCATCACAAGCACAAGTTGTGTCAAGAAAAGCATAATTGATGTCTGAAACCTGACCGAGACAATAATGCACCTCCAAGCCATAACCCACTACATTGAGCAGGTAAAATATGGCGAACAGAAATGCTGCTTTTTTCATAGCGCTAAAGTAGATGCTTTATCTACTCATCTCACCAATAAAATATCAAGAATCCTTAAAATCCTATTTAGCTCGAAAGAAAATTTGAATCGGAACGCCCGTAAAGTCATACATTTTCCTCATCTGATTTTCAATGAATCGTTTGTAAGGATCTTTGATGTATTGAGGCAAATTGCAGTAAAATGCAAACGTAGGCACGTGCGTTGGCAATTGCTGAACATATTTGATTTTAACGTATTTGCCTTTCAATGCTGGTGGTGGAAAGCGCTCAATCAAAGGCAACATTGCCTCGTTAAGCTCACTTGTTTTAATACGCTGAATCCTGTTTTTGTAAACATCCAAAGCAGCTTGCAACGCTTTGTGAATTCTTTGCTTCTCTAAAACAGAAGTAAAAATCACAGGAACATCGCTATAAGGCGCCAAGCGTTCCTTGATCAGCGCTTCGTATTCCTTAGCTGTATGCGTGTCCTTTTCAACTAAATCCCACTTATTTACAAGCACTACAACTCCTTTTCGGTTCTTTTGAATCAAACCAAAAATGTTTAAGTCTTGCTGACCAATTCCTTCAGTAGCGTCAATCATCAACACGCACACATCAGAACCTTCAATAGCTCGAATAGCACGCATTACTGAATAAAACTCCAGGTCTTCGTGTACTTTAGTTTTCTTTCTGATACCAGCTGTATCTACCAAAGTAAACTCAAAGCCGAAAGCGTTGTAGTTGGTATCAATAGTATCTCTTGTAGTACCAGCAATGTCGGTTACAATATTTCTTTCAACTCCTAAAAGAGCGTTCACGAAAGATGACTTTCCTGCATTTGGTCTTCCTACTACGGAAATTCGAGGCAACTCTGAAGGCTCTTGCTCAGGTTCTTCTGGCAGAAGCCTGATTACCTCATCCAGTAAATCGCCAGTTCCCGAACCATTAATAGCCGAAATAGGAAATATTTTTTCGAAACCAAGTTCATAAAACTCATAGCTCTCAGCAACTTGAATTGGATTATCAATTTTGTTTGCAACCAACAGCACGGGCTTTTTGCTTTGGCGTAGCAGCTTCGCTACATCCTTATCCAAATCGTTGACACCGTTTTTTGCATCTACAACAAAAATGATGAGGTTGGCTTCTTGCATAGCAATGATCACTTGCTTCGCAATTTCTTTTTCGAAAAGATCTTCCGTTTCGTTTACGTATCCTCCTGTATCGATCAATGAGAATTCACGACCACCCCAATCGGTGGTGCCGTAATGTCTATCACGAGTTACTCCAGAATATTCGTCTACGATTGCTTGACGTCTTCCAACCATTCGGTTGAAGAAAGTTGACTTACCTACGTTAGGTCTGCCGATGATTGCTACTAGTGCCATAAGAAGCTGCAAAGGTAATTTAGTTAAGTGCCGTAATACTCAATGCAAAAAGTTTTTTAGCATCAACCAAACAAACTCAAAAACTATTTCGTGTAGGCAATTGAAAGCGCTTAATTTTCAATTTTAACTATTAATCAATTATAATCAATTACTATGAAATCAATCAAACTCTTACTCTCAGCCGTTGCCATTTTGGTTGGCGGCTATTTTGCGAATACGCAGGCGCAGTGTGTGGCCTTGTTTGCAGTGGACAGTTTTGCTGCGCCATCAGGAAGTGTGGCTTTTTACAGCACCTCTTTTACAGCTAACCCGAATACGACCTTTACTAATTGGTCTTTCCCAGGAGCAACTTCTCCTACTTCTTTTGCTGGTTTACACTATGATACTGTTATAGTAACTTATCCAGCAAATGGATGGTACACAGTATGTCTCACCATCTGGGATTCAGTTGCCAATTGTGGTGACAGTTTATGTGACTCTGTATATATCGCGGTTTCTTCTCCTGTTGGAGTTAATTCGACAGCGAGTTCAACCGCAGCTTTATGTGGCGCTTGCAACGGAACCGCAACTGCAACTGCAACTGGAGGTGCTGCACCATACACGTATAGCTGGAGTACAGGAGCTACAACCTCGACTATCAATGGCCTATGCGCAGGTGTGTACACTGTAACTGTGAATGATGTAAATGGAAACACTTCTACCTCAACAACCACAGTGGGTTCAACTGGTGGAGTAGCTGTTCAAATTAGCGGAAATTCTGATTGCTTCGGGGCGTCACTCGTAGCTAATGTGAGCAGTGGAACAGCACCATTCACTTACCAATGGAGCAATGGTTTGACCGCGCAAAGCGCATACTATCCTAGCTCAGGGTCTGCTTATGCTGATGTAACTGTTACTGATGCCAACGGATGTACAGGAATGGATTCTACATTCTTGAATTTCACACCTACTTTTACTGTATCTGCCAGCGCTACAAACGAAACATGTTTGTCTTGTTGTGATGGTACAGCTTCTGTAAGCACTACTGGTGGACCATCAAATAGTCCATTTGGCTACTCTTGGAGTAACGGTGGTAATAGTGCAAGTATTTCAGGTCTTTGCCCAGGCACTTACAGCGTAACTGTAACAGATACACTTAACGGCTGTGATGTTACAAGTTCAGTAACTATTGGTGCATTTACTTGCCCAACTATTTCTGGTAACATTACTCAAGGCGAAGGTGCAATGGTGTACTTAATTCAAGAAAATAGTGGCATTTTATCTGCTGTAGATTCAGTGGTTTCTGACTCTATGGGTTATTACTACTTTTTCAACGCTTGCCCTGGTACATATTATGTAAAAGCAGCTTTGCTTCCTAGCCATAGCTTGTATGCTTACCATGTACCAACTTACTATGTAAATAGTTCACTTTGGGCTTCTGCTACTGCAGTAATCGTAAGTGGTAACACTACAGGAATTGACATCAACCTATTGACTGGTACTAACCTTGGTGGTCCTGGATTTATTGGTGGTGCAGTTTCTCAAGGTGCTAACCGTGGTGAAGGTGATCCAGTTATTGGAGCACAAGTAATATTACTTGATGCAAATGGTGATGTTTCAGCTTTCACAACTACAGATGCTAATGGCGAATACGCTTTCGAAAACCTAGCTTATGGAGACTATAGCGTATACGTTGAAATGATCAACTTTGACGCATACCCATTCGAAGTAGTGGTAAGCGCAGACAACGAAGAAGTTCAAGACAGAAACTTTGTAGTAGAAGGCGGTAAAATCAAGCCAGTTACTCCACTTGGTGTAAATGCTCTTTCTACCGTTTCTTTCGAAATGTATCCTAACCCTGCAAATGGTTTGGTAACATTTACCGGAACTGTTGATCAAGTTGAAATCATCAATATTTTAGGTGAAACAGTACTTGTAAAATCAAACAACGGTGCTGCTAACATGAACCTTGATATTACTTCACTTACTAGTGGTCAATACATCGTTAGTGTTAAACAAGGCGAACAAAACAGCTTTGCTAAGTTGATTGTGCAATAATTAAAGATCAACCATTGAGACAAACCGCGGGATTACCTTATAATGTATCCCGCGGTTTATTTTAATCTTCACGCTTTGTAAGAAGAAGTTTTGTGAACATAGACAAATCGTTGATTGATAGATGCATAAAGCAAGAACGAAGAGCTCAATTTGAACTCTACAAACAGTGCTATGCCTTTATGATGAAGATTTGTTTACGTTATCAAAAAAATGATGATGATGCCAAGGCAATCGTAAATCAGTCTTTTTTAAAAGTGTGTGACAAACTCGAAACGTATGAATCCAAAGCACCATTTAGTCTTTGGTTGAGGCGAATCACTATAAATACGGTGATTGATGAGTTTAGAAAAAACAAGAAACACAAAGACAATTTAGACTACACCGATTTTGATTATTTCCCACCGACAAACGAACATGTTTCGTTTAACGAAGGAGCTCAGCAACTAGATGCTGAAACGCTAAGAACAATGATTAGAACGCTGTCTGAAACAAGCCAACAAGTATTTAACCTCTGCATACTTGACGGATATAGCTATGAAGAAGTAGCTGACATGCTTCAAATTACTGAAGCGACTTGCCGATGGCATGTTTTCAATTCGAGGAAACTATTAAAAGAATTGATTGAAAACGCTTCTATAACCGATAAAAAACTCGTGTCATGAGCAATGATAATGACCAAATAAAAGATTTATTCGAGTCTGCTTTCGCAGCTGAAAACATCCCGTTTTCTGCCACTGCTTGGGAAAGTATGAATGCAGCTCTAGATCAGCAGCAAAGCAAAAAAACAGGTTGGTTTTGGTCTTCTGCCATTGCAGCTACTATTGCTATTGTGCTAGCTTCTTTACCATTCACCATTAATCATTCTGAAAACACCTACTCTCCAAGAAACACCGATCAATCTTTCTTATCAAACGCGCAGCTTGAAGTAGAGCCGATCGCTACCAAAACGTTATCAAAAACCGATTCAAAACTCGAGACAAACTCAGTTAAAGAAATTTCTGAAGATGTATTAACCTCTTCAAACCAAAACACTAAAACGAGTGCTAGCTTGACGCTCAATAGAGCGAATACTTCTGAAGAAAATTCAGAAAACGCTATAGCAAGTGCGTATTCCGAACCAAGTACAAATCCTGACGAAATCAGAAACACTACATCTGTTTCTGATCCAAAACCAGAAAGCACAGTTATAACATCTGAAAGTGGTGGTTCTTCAGCAAAACAGAATATCATTTTCTCAAAACAAAACATGCTGAATGAAATGCCTGTGTTAAGCGCGATCATACCTTCTGAGGATGCTTTAATCTCGCCAAGAGACCAAGAACTTGACTCTATAATTTCCGCAAATAAAAAGTGGAGTAATTATATGGTTTTTGGAATCACTAAAACTGGCATTTCTGCTACAAAGTTTTACCCAAATTGGGGGCAAAGATTTGGTGTTGGAACCACATACAAACTCAAAAACCATTTTTACCTAAGTGGAGAAGTTTCGTTTTCGAGAGATGCAGTAAGTATTATCTCAAATGAGCAAATTGTGAAATATGGTTTGACCAAAACACAAATTGAGCATCAAACACTAACTTCTGAAATGTTGTACATCAACATTCCAGTAATTGCCCAGTATCGAGCCAATAGATTTCTGTTTGGTGCTGGTCCTGTGCTTAACTATTTGACTGGAGTAAAAAACATTGAAACCCGACAAACTGAATCTGGCAATAAGCAAGTAGAAACAGAAGAGCTGCAACGCGGTTATTTTACTTGGGATAATTACCATAGAATAAACGCTGGTTTGTTACTTGATGCTCAATATCAAATAGCTGAACCATTACACATTGGACTCAGATCTCAATACGGATTCAATGATCTTTTGAAGGATCAAACATTGAAAAGAGCACAATTTGAGTTCTACATTAAATTAAACCTGCCATGAATCGGCTTTTAGCTATATCATTCTTGTCTTTTTTATGGCTAAGTGGTTGTAAGCCATTTACACCGATTGAAGTGCCTGAAGCGAATGTTCCCTTATTTGTAGTGTCGGGTTCAATTGACGGTATTTCAAGCAGCTTTGCCGCTGACGGTGAATCATTTAATGCAGAAAGCAAACACGAAAATGATTCTTTAAGTGTCTTCACGCATCATGGATTATTAGAAAACATACAAACCAACACACCAGCCCTAGAGGTTGTTTTCCGTTCATTATCAAATACTAACACAGATTTAATTGCTGTTTTAAGTCAAGAAGAAATTCCAGTGAGATACGTTTCTACGGTTGACTCGAAAGCCTTTTACAAAGTGTCATTGTCAACCGGTTTTATTGGAACACCACAAACAATATCTTGGGAAGTATTAGGTGAAACCTATTCAGGAAACAACATTGAATTAGAGATTGAAGTAGATCCGAATGTCACAAAAGTTCCTGTTTCAATTTCTACATCTTTTGTGGGTGGTTGTCAGAGTACACTTAGTGATACCGTTTATTTACC
>CAZWXC010000104.1:0-7558 GCA_964637935.1 uncultured Flavobacteriales bacterium
GGTGATGCTTGATTGGGTGGCTAATCACAGTTCATTTGATACCAAATGGTCAGAAGAACATCCAGAATATTACACACAAGATAGCGCGGGCAATATTATTCCGCCAAACCCAGATTGGTCTGACGTAGCCGATTTAAACTATGAAAGCCAAGAAATGCGCGCAGAAATGATCAAGGCTATGAAATTTTGGATTACCGAAGCAGATATTGACGGCTATCGTTGCGATGTTGCAGGTGAAGTACCAATGGATTTTTGGGATGATGCAATAGCTCAATTACGTAGTTTGAAAGACGTTTTCATGCTCGCAGAATGGGACGAACCAAAAATGCACACCAGCTTCAATGCTTCTTATGCCTGGGGCTTTCACCACCGATTGATGGAGATTTACAAAGGCCATATGACGCTTGATAGTTTACGTGATTATGTAGCAGATGAAGAAGTTCGTTTTCCAGAAGGCGCATTCAAATTTAGATTCACCACAAATCATGATGAAAACACTTGGAAAGGTTCTGAAGAAAGCCTCTTTGGCCCGCTTACGCGAAATTTCCAAGCCTTGCTTTTCACTTTACCAGGCATGCCATTGATTTATTCAGGACAAGAATCTGTTTTAGATGAGCAATTAGAATTTTTTGAAAAAGACGAAATCAATTGGAAAACCTACGAACTTGCTCCTTACTTCAAAAAATTAGATGCTATTAGAGAAGCAAACCCTGCACTTTGGGGAGGCGAATTTGGTGGAACAATTACATTCTTGGGCGAAAACAGCGCAAACGGCATTTTGGCATTTGACCGTATTAAAGACGATAATCACATCCGTGTAATCATGAATTGTACTGACAAACCACAAGATATCTCTAGCTTTATTGACGCTGACGCAACCTATTCTTCTTTAATGGCTGATGCTCCATTCACTGAAAACATGCTTGCAGCAAACGACTTTTTGATTTTGAAAATGAGCAAATAAGCCAAACCAAACCCTCATAACGCCTACCCGTATGAATTCTTCTGGTATAGAAACAAATACTGCGCCCACTGCAGTTGCAAAACCCCACTTAAGCATTGGCTCAATCATAAACCTAAGCATGGGTTTCATGGGGATTCAAATGGGCTTTGGACTTCAAAATGGAAACGCTAGCCGCATCCTTGCAAACTTTGGTGCTGATGTGCATCATTTATCTTGGTTTTGGCTGGTTGCGCCACTTACAGGACTCATTGTTCAACCCATTATTGGTCACATGGGCGACAATACTTGGGGCCGAATGGGAAGAAGAAAACCATATTTCTTAGTGGGTGCAATTCTAGCAGCCATGGGTTTGATGTTTTTACCAAACTCAAGCATTATTGCCGGAGAAGGTATGAGGGCGACAGAGTTCATGGGCATTAGTGCTATTCTTTGGATCAGCATCGGATTCTTGGCTTTAATGGATGCTTCATTCAATATTTCTATGGAGCCATTTCGTGCTTTGGTAGGCGATATGTTACCGAAAAGCCAAGGCACTATAGGGTTTAGTGTACAAACCATTTTAATAAGCATCGGTGCCATAGTTGGCTCGTTTATGCCTTGGATTTTAACCAATTGGTTTGGGATTTCAAATACTGCCGATGATGGCATGGTGGCACCCAATGTTATTGGTTCGTTTTATGTTGGTGCGGCAGTTTTGATGACAACGATTTTGTACACCATTGCTACCGTAAAAGAGTATTCGCCAGCAGATTTTGCTCGCTACAATGGTGAGCCAGAAAAATCGGTAAAAAGCAAAATGAGCGACATATTTATTGATGTTGTCAATATGCCCATCCGCATGAAACGCCTCGGTTTAGTGCAGTTTTTTTCTTGGTTTGCTTTGTTTACGATGTGGGTTTATACCACTTCTGCCATCGCCACGCACCATTACGGCCTCACTCCTGACGATACAAATGGATCCATTTTCAATACTGCCGCAGACCAAACGGGAGCATTGTTTGGTTGGTACAACTTTTTCGCACTGATTTTTGCGTTTTTACTTTCACCGATTGCCAAAAGAACGAGTCGAAAATTCGTGCACATACTCGCACTAACATGCGGTGGCGTTGGGCTTTTAAGTATGTACTTTATCACCGATCCTAGCTTTTTAATCATTTCCATGATCGGAATTGGTTTTGCTTGGGCAAGTATTTTATCCATGCCCTACGCCCTACTCATCGATTCACTTCCAGTGAACAAAATGGGCGTTTACATGGGGATTTTCAACTTCTTTATTGTGATTCCACAAATTATAAATGCATTAATTGGCGGCCCCATTGTGCATCGCTTTTTTGGAGATTATGCTATTTACTATTTAGTGTTTGGTGGCGTGCTTTTTATTGCCGCAGCCATATTAACACTGCGCATACGCGAACCACTTTTTAACGAACAAGAGCTCTTCGAAATGGAAAGAAGAGATGCGCTTGTAAAAGCTTCGAGGAAGGGAAAATCAGAAGCTTAAATAAAAAAGGCCGTAATCAATGTTTTGGATACGGCCTTTTTCTAATACATCATTCCAAAGAGCCAAAGAGGAATGCGCTCAAAGTCCATTTATGCATCTTCAAAAAGACATATTTACATATTGTTTTATTTGCGAAACAAAAGCGTAAAGTGTTTTTTAGATACAATATTTTTGAAAAATGAACGAACGCGTAATTTTAGACTTAACGCGATCAAACACTATGATTTTAAGCTATTTATGAAGCAAAAATGTCAAGGGGATATTTAGTCTTTTTTGCCAAGAAGCTTCATCATGAGCTGCACCTTCAAACTTTAAACTCTTATAATTAATGGTATTAAAATCAGAAGCAAGAATGACTGAATCAATCAACAATTGATAGGGTTCGTAGAGCGAATCAAGCATTTCTGTGCCGTAATCAAAGTAGAGCTTCTGCTGATCGCTTAAAAGATGGATTTCATGCTGAACGTAACTTACCATCTGAGCAGCAAAAGGATGGTAGCCCGCAGCGTGAGAAAGCGGCCAATGCGTTGAAACACATGCCGCGCCACCAAAAAATTCTGGAAACTCTAGCAGAGCATAGCAACTTATTAAGCCTCCCATGCTCGAACCCATAACAAACGTGTGCTCTGGTGATTGATTTACATGGTAGGTTGAATCGATAAAAGGCTTTAGTTCTGACGTTAAAAATTGTAAGTACTCATCAGCAAGCAACTCTTCATTTAACTTATAAGCAGCTCTGATACTATCTTGAACTAATGAATCCATCGATAGAAAAACGTATTCGGGACAGTACTCTAGGTAGCGCTTTTCGGTATTCCAAACCGCAACTACTATTGTTGGCCGTACTTGATCATTATCAAGTAGTTGCTGCAGAATACTATCTACTTCCCAAGCTACACCGCCATAAGCGGTAGAAGTATTGAATACATTTTGCCCATCGTGCATGTAAAGCACATCAAACTTTTGATTTGGATCTTCAAAATATTGCCTTGGTAAAAAAACCTCTACATTTCTCTGGGCAATGTGTTGAGATTGGAAGTTTGGATAGTACTCAATGGATGATTGAAACGTTTGTATGGTTTCTTCTTTGGGTTGCGAGCAGCCAAACACTATTGCTACCATACCTGCAATCAATAAGAACCGCTTCATGATGATTAATTAAGTTCAATAATCATTGGTGATTTTGGCATCAAGCTGATTGCCTCTTCCCACGAAATAGATTTTCCGGTTAGCACTTCCTTGCCAGATGTTATGCCTTTCATCACTTGATCAAAACGATCTACTTTCAAATCAAAAGGCTTATCGTTTTTATTTAAAATAACCATCAACTTCTTCTCTCCGATGTATCTGAAATAGACATAAACCCCATCGCGTGGACCAAAATGAATCAATTCGCCTGCATGCACCAATTCGGAACCTTTTCGCCAATTGAATAATGTTTTGGTAAAATCTTGCGCTTCTTTCTGCATGGGCGTCAATCCTTCACCTGTAAATCCATTTATCTTGTCTCCAGCCCAACCACCAGGAAAATCCTCACGGATATAGCCATGATCATCTTTCACTTTATTGTAAAACAAGATTTCTGTACCGTAATAAATTTGAGGAATACCGCGCGTTGTTGCCATAAAGGCCATTCCAAGTTTATAGTTAGCAAGGCTAGAATCTACTTGGCGATAGAAACGGTCCATATCATGGTTATCTGGAAATATTACCAAGTTGCTTGCATCAGGATATTGAAAATCTTGCGCAATAGCTTCATACAACTTGAACCAGCCACCCCACCAACTCTCTTCTTCTTTGAGAGCCGTAATCAACGCATTTTGCACTGGAAAATCCATCATACTTGGCATACAACTAGGGTAATCGCGCTTATTATTCTTTTGCCATGATGAAATGTAAGCTGGATTCATCGTCCATTCTTCGCCCACGATATTGAAATTAGGATATTCAGTCATCACAGCACAGGACCAATCAGCCATAAAGTCTTTATCAGGATAAGGATGGGTGTCCATTCTTATTCCATCTAAATCAGCCTCTTCAACCCACCAAATGGAGTTTTGAATTAGGTATTTGGCAAGCAAAGGATTGCGCTGATTCAAATCAGGCATGCTCTCAACAAACCAACCATCCGTAAAACTGAGCTTGTCCACCTCTGCCATGTGAGGATCGTGCACTGTGCTGCGGTAATGACTATTCCATTTGTATTTCCAATTATTATTGATCCAATCCTCGCTTGGGTGATCATTCATCCACCAATGCCCATCGCCCATGTGATTCATCACCTGATCCATGATCAGCTTCATTCCACGCTTTTTAGCTTCAGCGCTCAGTGTTTTATAATCTTCGAGCGTTCCCATGCGCGGATCTATTCTGTAAAAATCTGTCGTGCTATAACCATGGTATGAATAGGCTTTTTCTCTGTTTTCGATCACTGGGCAGCTCCACACGGCAGTAAAACCCATATCATGGATATAATCTAAGTGATTCGTGATTCCTTTGATATCGCCCCCATGGCGGCCACCTTCAAAAGCCCTGTTTAAGCCTTCTGTCATTTCAGGAACGGCATCGTTTTCAGCATCTCCGTTAGCAAAGCGATCAGGAGTAATCAAATAAATCACATCCGAAGGGCTAAAACTCTGACGAGTTTCTGAGCCATTTTTGCGAGCTTTTAATTCGTAGGTATGTTTCAGCTTCACATTTTTATCTCCCTTAAAGGTTATTTGAAGCTTAGCGGCTTCTGAAAGTTGAGACAAGTCAAGGTTTACGAAAAGGTAGTTGGGATTGTCTGTTTTTTCAGTTCCAATCAATTTCACTCCCTTTTGATCAAACTCAGGAACCAAATCAGCTATGTTTTCGCCATGAATCATGAGTTGCAATTCAGTATTGGCCATACCAACCCACCAATGTGGCGGTTCAACTCGGTCTATAGATTGAGAAGTACCATAAGTATACACTAGCGTAAACAATGTAAACAACACGGTTTTAAGTTGGCTTAACGTTCTCATTTTTAAGTTTTTTAAGGATGAATAGGTTAAAAAGTTGGAACTAATAAATTTTCAATTACATTTGCCTTAGTGTAAAAAGTACACGAAGTACTTTTCAAAAATAGTTCATTCTGTAGTTTTCTTGTTTATTCGTTCATAGAAGAAGCATCAAAATGAAAAAAAGCTGGAGTTAGTCTCACGACCCTCCGCGCTGTATATTTAAATCTGATTTCATAAAAAACCCTGATCGGCAAGGCCCTTCGGGGTTTTTTATTTGCGAAAAAGCCTTAAAACAAAAGAAGGCCCTGCATCCTTTCGGTGCTGAGCCTCCCTTCGCAACTATTAAAACAAAACGATTTTATCCAATTTGTAACTGTAGATCAGTCAAATCCCGACCAAAATAAAACAACCAATCCACAAAGCCTAAGCTTTGTCGATAAAAAATATGGATTTGTCCTTAATTACAAACCAATGAACATAAAAAAAGGGGCTAAAAAGAGCCCCTTACTTGTTAAATTATTAGACCGCTATTCAGCAATAGCTAAGAAATAATTTTTCTTTCCGCGTTGCAATAACAAATACTTTCCTGCAATTAAATCTGACGAACTCGTTTTGAAATCGTCTGATACTTTGTTCTTATTAATCGAAATTGAATTCTCTTTTAGCGCTCTTCTTACCTCTCCATTTGAGTTTAAAAACCCCGTTTTTTCGGCAAGTAAAGAGATAATATCCATTCCACCTTCTACTTCATCTTTAGAAATAGTAGCCTGAGGCACACCTTCAAAAACGTCTAGTACAGTGGCTCCATCTAGAGTCATTAAGGCTTCGCTAGTAGACTTTCCGAAGAGCACTTCAGATGCATTTACTGCATTTTCAAAATCTTGCGAAGAATGCACTCTAATTGTAAGTTCTTCCGCAATGGCTTTTTGCATGGCTCGCTCATGCGGAGCAATAGCATGTTCAGCTTCAATAGCTTCTATTTCTTCTCGAGATTTCACTGAAAAAACGCGCATGTAGTTTGCTACATCAGCATCGGCAGTATTCAATAAAAATTGATAGAATTTATAAGGTGAAGTTCTTGCAGGATCAAGCCAAATATTGCCTCCTTCAGATTTACCAAACTTGGTTCCGTCAGCTTTCTTAATTAATGGAGTAGTGAGCGCATAAGCTTCTCCGCCTCCAAGTCTGCGAATTAATTCTGTACCTGTGGTAATGTTTCCCCATTGATCACTACCGCCCATTTGAAGCGCGCAATTGTTGTTTTTCCAAAGGTGGTAGAAATCGTATCCTTGAATTAATTGGTAGCTAAATTCGGTAAACGACATTCCGTTTTCGAGTCTGTTTTTCACAGAGTCTTTAGCCATCATGTAATTGATCGACATGTGTTTACCTACGTCTCTTATAAATTCTAAAAAGCCAAACTCTTTGAACCAATCGTAGTTATTTACGATTGTTGCCGCGTTTTCACCGTCAAAATCCAAGAATTTCTCCAGTTGCTTTTTCTGACACTCAAGATTGTGATTGAGTCGGTCGAGGTCGAGTAAATTACGCTCAGCACTTTTACCGCTTGGGTCGCCCACCATACCTGTAGCGCCACCTACCAAAGCAACAGGCTTATTTCCAGTGCGCTGAAAATGTGTAAGTGTCATAACCTGCACCATGTTTCCGATGCCCAAAGAATCTGCCGTTGGGTCAAACCCAATGTAGCCTGAAACTCCGCCTTTTGCTAATAACTCTTCCGTGCCAGGAACCATGTCATGCAACATGCCTCTCCAGCGCAATTCTTCCACAAAATTTTTCATCATCGCCTTGTATTGGGCGTCAAAAGTAGTGTTCTCCCTTTCGGAAAAGAAACCGAAAAATTACTCGTTGATAATCTCGAAAAGCTGATCAAGATTTGGAGTCAATACCACTTCAATACGTCTGTTTTTGGCTTTGCCTTCTTTGGTGCTATTGTCCGCTACTGGCACAAATTCGCCACGCCCGGCCGCAGTTAACATTGAAGGAGCCATACCACCATTTTCAGTCATAATTCTAACCACAGCTGTAGCTCTCATTACCGATAAATCCCAATTATCCTTTATCACTCCAGATCCATTGAATGGATCA
>CAZWXC010000105.1:0-2350 GCA_964637935.1 uncultured Flavobacteriales bacterium
AAATTGCAGATTTGATTGCTTTTCTAGAATCGCTAACAGATGTTGAGTTTACTCAAAACCCATTTTTGGCTCAGGATGAAAAATAGAATTTTAGCGCTTTTAAGTCTATCAATCCTACTATTTATAAGTCATTGCAAAGAAGATGATCCAATCATTGTAGAGCCAGAACCAGAAGTGGTAGCTGTGTATGATGATACGCCTTACAATTTTGAATACGGAAGTTTTGTAGAACCTGATTTTGGTGACAACCCGCTCACAGAGCAAGGCGTTGCGCTAGGTAGATTGTTGTTTTATGAAAACTTGCTTTCTAAAGACAATTCTATAGCGTGCGCTAGTTGTCATGCTCAGGCCAATGGATTTTCAGACACAAATACGCTGTCTTTTGGTGTAGATGGCAGCTTAGGAAAGCGACAAGCCATGTCTATTTTTAACTTGGCTTGGCATACAAACGAGTTCTTTTGGGATGGCCGTGCGCATTTACTTCGTGATCAGGCCTTGATGCCCATTCAAGATCCATTAGAAATGAAGGAGACGTTGGATGGTGTGATTTCCAAATTAGAGGTTTCAAGCAAATATCCTGATCAATTTATTCGTGCTTTTGGTGACGATACTATTACTGCTGAGCGCATTAGTTTGGCGCTGGAGCAATTCATGAAAAGTATTGTTTCTAATCAATCTAATTATGATAAATCGCTTGCTGGTAACTATACACTAACCGCCAGTGAAGAGCGAGGGAAAACGCTTTTCTTTTCAGAATACAATCCAGCTTTTCCAGATATTTCGGGAGCTGATTGTGCACATTGCCATGGTGGCGACAACTTTGACAATAAGCTTTATTTCAATAATGGTTTAGACAAAGAAGCGGATCAAACAGACATTGGCCGTGAGGCAGTGACCAATGATCCTAAAGACCGCGCTAAATTCAAAGTTCCTTCTTTGCGAAATATTGCACTTACACCGCCATATATGCACGATGGACGATTTAGCACCTTGCTCGAAGTGGTGAATCATTACGATCATGGTATTCAAAAATCGCCTACGCTCAATGGCGCTTTAGACTACAGCACACAAACTGGCCTAATGCTAAGCGAGCAAGACAAACAGGATTTGATTGCTTTTTTGAATACGCTTACAGATCCTAATCTGGCTACTGACGCTCGTTATTCAAAACCTTAATCGCAGAGATTATTCTGATTAGCAAAGCTTATTTCTGTGGTTAGGTTATGCCATTCTAATTGTATTTTGGCAGCCGATTGGGTAATTACATTTCAAATACAAAATCATATTTCAGTTTTTGGGTAAAGACGGGTTTTTTGCTCCTTTTCTTTGCATTGTTTTTGTACCGATCACAAGCCCAAAAGGCTGAGCTGTATAACATCCACTTTGAAATAGATGATGAAACGAGCGCTACAGCTATTCATCAGATTGTTCAAGATAGCATTGGATTGGTATGGTTAGCCACAGATAAAGGCATAGTTCGATTTGACGGTGTCGGCTACAAGCAATATGACTTGTCTCACATTGCGCCAAGCAATGAGTTTTTTGGAGTCACTAAGGATACAAATGGCACATTTTGGTTTTTTTCTGCAGAAAGATTGCTGGTTTCTTATGATTTAAGAACGGATTCTTTTTTTGAAAGTCCACTTAATGATGCTTTAAGAAAAATTGGAATTGGTGTAATCAAAAATATTTTTTGGCAAGACGATTCAGTATTCATTCAATGCAGTGATCCATATCTGTATGTTTTATATCAAAAAAATAATAGACTTCAAAGTGTTGATTTAAATCAAGGATATGATAAAAAGCTCTTGTTAATAGTACATGATAGAATAGTATTGGTAGATCTAAATAAGGACTCAAAAACGATTATCTATACATATTGTGGGAAGGAGTTATTTAGAACTGAGTTTTCGGGACTAATGGGGGCTAATCGAAGAGCGGTTTTTATTGATAGTGTGGGTTCGTTGTTGGCCGGAAACCAAAGATTATTCTCTATGAATTCTCGCAATGAAAAGGTTGCAAGCACTAAAATTAACTATACGCAAACCCCAAATGGCTTATTCCGTGATTCTCAGGGTAATATTTGGGTCGGATTTTATAATCATGGTGCGATTTGTATTAACAAAGATTTTTCATCAACTGATACTGTTCTTTTTGAATCGACAATCACGACATTTTTTGAGGGACGAAATGGCGAAATTTGGGCTTCAAGTTTGAATGATGGTTTTTTCTTACTTCGACAACCAAAAAATAGAGTGTCTTTTTATTCACATGATAATATTAAGTATGTATTTGAGTTTGAAGAGGTGAATTTCAATGTTACCAAGAATGGTGTGGTTTCCTACTTTAA
>CAZWXC010000105.1:2360-7421 GCA_964637935.1 uncultured Flavobacteriales bacterium
TTAATTCAGCCTCTGATAAATACGAAATACTCAATGGATCGTCTTTAGTCTCATCTAAACCTAGATTAATGGGAGATACAGTTGTTGTATCTAATTCTAAAGGCACAAATTTTATATGGGTAAAAAAGAATAGTGTGTTTGTTAAACATGTTGAACATCGAGCGCCATATAAATGGATTCTAAGATCGAAAAATAATAGTGAGACCCGAATTGAGTACGATTGGCCATATACTGATACCATTCGTTTGATCTTGTCAAGTGAAGTGAAAAGGGTTTTCTGGCCTGTTGATTACAGGAACTCTAAAGTACTCGCCATAAATAATTTGGGAGATATTTTTTCTGGAGCGTATGTAAATAAACATGCTTATTTCAATAGTGAGACAAACGAAGTAATGACTTTTGACTCAACTTATTTGGTGCAAAAACTTGAAAGGGTTCAGCAAGTCGAATTCATAGATGAAGATCGAGTTTTAATTACAGATTTCACGGGTTTATTCTCTTGGAATAGGCACAAGCCTGAATTACTCGACACCGTTTTTTTCAATCAAAATTTTCAGATTCGCAATGCTAAATATTTGAATGATACATTGTGGCTTGCAACAGATAAAGGTCTTTTTTACACAATCGATAAACACAATGCAAAGCTTGCTTATGCAATTACTTTAAACCAGAAAACTACTCAGGTCAACGACTTTTATTTCAATCAAGCTCTGTTGATTTTAGCAACTGGAGAAGGTGTTTACTATTCTAAAAGATCGAATATATATCACAAGAAGCCTCTAGTTATCTACGAAGCTAGAACCAAAACCAATATTATGTTATCCAATAATATTTTGCTAGGTTCCGATGAAGGATACTTGAATTTTTCTTGGTCTCAGTTTGATTTTACCGACAGATTAAAAAAACAATATAGATGGCGACTTTCCGAAAATGAGCCTTGGACCAGTACAAATTCTAATCGCCTTAGCTTAAGTTCCATTGGTTTCGGCAAATACCAATTTGAAGTACAGCAATTAAACGTGGATGGCAAATGGAGTGAGTCTGCAATGCAATATTTTGAGGTGGACAGACCATATTACCTCAAGTTGCCTTTCATTCTGTTGGTGTCTTTAATAGTTTCAGGTATGGTGACGTTTGGCGTTTACCTCAGATTAAGAGTCGTAAACGAGCGCTTTAGACTAAAAGAAGGTTTGTTTGAAGCTCAAAGTCAGGCGCTTTCTGCCCAGCTCAATCCTCATTTTATTTTCAATTCGATGAACACGGTTTCTTCTTTCATTGCACAAGAAGACGACACCAAAGCTTTGCGCTACATCTCTAAGCTTTCAGTGTTATTGAGGCGCATTTTCGCTAATTCACAGTTGGCAAGTATCTCCTTAAGCGAAGAGCTTCAAAGTGTGAAAGAATATGTTGAAATAGAGCAATTGCGTTTTGGTAAAAAACTGAAATTTCATTTTGAAAACAAGACAGAGGCAGATTTAGATGTGATACAAACTCCAGCAATGCTCATTCAGCCATTTGTAGAAAATGCTATAAAACATGCGGTGCTTAAACGTGAAACTGGAGGCAATATTTGGCTTACGGTTACTGAAACTCAAACAAATGTTTGTGTTACTATAGAAGATGATGGACCAGGACTTACCGAACAAGATTTGTTTGAACGAGCAAAACAAGGTTCCTCGTCTATTTCAGCCATTCAGAAGAGATTAGACATTATGAAGTTGATGAAACAAGAAAGTGCAACTTTAACCGTTGAACAAGGCGAAAAGGGAGCGAAAATCAAGCTCTCTCTGATAAAACCAAACCTCTCATAAATGCACGTATTAATTGTAGATGACGAAGAAGCGGCACGTGTTGGCCTCGAAAAATTATTGATCAGATTTACAGATGATGTAAGTGTAATTGAAATGGCTTCGAATGTGAACGAAGCCGTGGAGATGATCGAGAAAGATAATTTTAACCTTGTTTTTTTGGATGTGCAAATGGCTGGTGGAAATGGGTTTACGCTTTTTGATAAAATGCAAACGCCATCATTTTCAGTCGTTTTTACCACGGCACATGCCGAATATGCCATTCAAGCTTTTAGAGCTGGCGCGGTAGATTATTTACTTAAGCCTATTGATCCTGATGCATTGATTGATGCCGTTGCTAAGGCAAAAAAAATACACCAAAATGAAGTGCGATTGCCCGAAATTGCAGTGAAAACAAAAATTGGTGTGCCGCTTTCTTCTGGCATCAGATTCATCAATATTGACCAAATAATTCGTTTAGAATCTTCACGAAACTATACTACCATTTTCATGCTAAATGAAAAACCTATGTTGGTTACAAAGGCGTTAAAAGAGTTTGAAGAGGCGCTTTCAAACCAAGGTTTTGTGCGGGTTCATAATAGCCATATGGTTAACCTTGCTTATGTAAAAGAATACCAACGCAACACGCAAGGCATGCTGTTGATGGAAGATGATTTTCAAGTTCCGATTAGCCGCATTCAAAAAGAATTGGTGAAAAATATGCTGGCAAATCAGTTTGGAATTATTTGACCTGTTACTTTTTTAAAAAGCTGCATTATAGTATCAGCTAACCAAATGCTTTGAACATCTCTTTTAAAAAATCTGAAGACCATGCACTCGTTCAAAAGGCGAAGAAAAACCGCGCGGCTTTTTCTGTGCTTTATGACAAGTATTTTGTGCGTGTGTTTCAGTTTGTTTATAAGAGAATTGGAGATAAAGAATTAGCGGCTGACCTTACCTCACAAACCTTTTTAAAGGCCATGCTTCACCTCGAAAAATACCAAGATCGTGGTGCGCCATTTATCGCTTGGTTATTGCGCATTGCCAGTAATGAGCTCAATATGCATTTTCGAACATCTAAAGCGGATTTCGAAGTGTCGATAGACGATGCGCAACTGGGCACACTTGCGCATGATGTGGGCGTAGATGAAACGGACGACAATTTTCAACGCATGATTGCTCAACTAAATCAACTAAGTTTAGAGGACAGTCAAATGGTAGAATTGCGCTTTTTTGATCAATGTTCTTTTGCCGAAATGGCCAATATTTATGGTATTACTGAGGCCAATATGAAAATGAAATTGTATCGTATTCTTAAAAAAATGCGAAAGAATATTGAAAGTAGATAAGATTATAAAATGAAAAAATACACACATAAAAAAGGAGTTAAGCCCACTATTCCTGAGTCTGAAATTGTCAAGCTCAGAAATTTTGATGCGCTTAAAACCAATTATCAGCGTGCTGTGTATGATATTCATAAAAAACCAGTCTACAAAAATCCACGCTTTTTCTTCGCTTTGCTTATGGTGTTGCTTATAGCCTACATACTTTTTGAAATGGCTGATAAAGAGCAAAAATCGAACGTAGAAAATCCAAAACTGCAGACGGAAAACCCGCAGTAACTTGGGATTTAAAGTTTTTCTTAAAAATTTTCATCAAAGGCTGTTACTTTTTATTCTTCCTGCATTATGCTATTGTGATTGGTTCTCTGATCAAGGATTCATCACAATTCGGAATTCCAATAAAATGCAAAAGAACTGGCTTTAGCTTAGCGCAAAGCATCGGCTATTCTTTCTCCCAGCATTCAACTTTTTCAGAAAAAGCAAAAAATGCCCTGACCGGCTATTGCCTAAAAATCAACGCTTGTTTAACCCAACTTAAAACTCGAAATCATGGCTGGAGGTAAAGAAACCGCACGACAAAAAATGATAGGAATGATGTATTTAGTGCTATTGGCAATGCTTGCGCTAAATGTTTCAAAAAACATACTCGATGCATTTGTCATCATCAATGATAGTTTGGCAGATAGCGCAAACAATACCGAACAAAAAAGCGCTTCAACGCTGCGTCAATTCGAGCAGCAATTGGCATTGGATCAACAAAAAGTGGCGCCATTTTTTAATCGCGCTACCAAAGTAAAAGCACATGCTGATTCTACCGTAGCATACTTAGAACGCGTGAAAAAGCACATTGTGTCATACACCGAAGGTTTTGAGCAAACCATGCCCGATTCTATGTACATGCTCAAAAACGTAAACGGTAAAGACAATTACGACAAACCAACCGAATTGCTCATTGGTAGCGAACCTGCTTTTCCGATAGAAACGCCTTATTCTGCCCGAACCTTGAAACGAGAATTGGAGCAATACTTAGCTGAGCTGAGCCTGCTATTTGATGCAGAACAAGATTCAATCATCCGTTCTTCCATTAGCAAAGCCATTGTTTTGAATAATATGAAAACGCCTGATGGCCAAACTGAATCTTGGGAAACGGGAAATTTCTATCATATTCCGCTGGCTGCTTGCGTTACCACCATCACCAAACTGCAGAATGATGTGCGAAATGCCGAAGGATTTGCCTTGCGGTCGCTATTCTCAAAAATCAATGAGCAAGATTTCAAGTTTGATAAAATTGAAGCCAAGGTAATACCAGTGAGCAATTATGTGCTTCGCGGTGAACCCTTCAAAGCAGAAGTGTTTTTGGCGGCTTATAGCACTACCGAGCAACCTCAAATGGTGTTGGGTAAATATGACAGCATAGCTGATGTGTTCACTCCTTTTGATAGCCTTGAAGTAGCAAATGGCTTGGGTGCGATCGATCTTCAAAATAATTCGATTGGCTTGAAACAATACGATGGCGTGATCAAATTGCGTAAACCAAACGGCTCACTTGAAGATTATCATTTTAAGGGCGAATACATGGTTGCAGAACCAAGTGTTACGGTTTCGGCAGCAAAAATGAATGTGTTGTATCGCGGACTCGAAAATCCGCTGGGTGTTTCGGTGCCAGGCGTAGCTTCAGAAAATGTGAAAGTGAGTATTACGGGCGGTAATCAGCTTTTGCGCCAAGCAGACGGAACCTATAATGCGATGATTTCGCCTCAAAGTCCTGCTGTGGTAAAAGTGAGTGTTTCAGCAAAAATGCCTGATGGCAGCACCAAAAACATGGGCGAAAAAGAATTCAGAGTAAAGTACTTACCGCTGCCTTATGCTGAAATTGGTAAAGTCAGCACTTCAGGTCTGATGTCGGGAGCTGAGCTTGTTGCAAGTCAAGG
>CAZWXC010000106.1:0-7379 GCA_964637935.1 uncultured Flavobacteriales bacterium
ATTAAACAAATGTCACAGAAGCTACTTTGCCCCCTTCTTCTTTAAACTTCATTACCAAATTAAGTGCATCGGGCACTACATCGCTGCAAA
The DNA here is from genome assembly GCA_964637935.1 of uncultured Flavobacteriales bacterium. Lineage (GTDB taxonomy): Bacteria > Bacteroidota > Bacteroidia > Flavobacteriales_G > Salibacteraceae > SHAN690. The sequence continues at coordinate 91 of CAZWXC010000106.1, forward strand.
GCACTAATAGCGATCCTTTAGTGGCATGTTCAAACGCATGCACAATAGCATCATGCTCTGAAGGAATAATGGTAATCTTCTTATTTGGATCTACTGATTTTATTCCATTATGAATCATTTCTATTAATTCTTGTTCGGTTTTACCGCGAAGGTTTTTGTCTTGTCTTATGATGATTTCGTCAAACATTTCGGCTGCAACCACACCAATATCATGATTGTCTTCTGGTCTGCGATCGCCAATACCAGCAATCATTCCCACCTTGGGTGAACCATCCATTTTTTCAATCATTTGATGCAAAGCTCTTAAGCCAGCAGCGTTGTGAGCATAATCAATCAACACGTCAAAGTCTTTGAACCTGAACATGTTTAATCGCCCAGGCGTTTGCGCTGGCGATGGAATAAATGATTCTAAAGCCACTTTGATGTCTTCTATTGAAAAACCTCTGACATAAGCGGTAATTACTGCTGGCAAAACATTCTGTATCATAAACACCGCCTTACCTTCAAATGTCAACGGCACATTAATGGCTTTGGTAACGCGCATTTTCCATTCACCTTTTCTAATGGTGATGTAGCCATTTTCATACACCGCTGATAGGCCACCAGCTTTTGCATGTTTCTTCATGCGCTCGCTATTCTCGTCAAGCGAGAAAAGAGCAACGTTGCATTTCACATTGTTGCGCATGTCATACACTAAATCGTCATCGGCATTAAGTATGGCATAGCCGTGTGGAAACACTGTTTCTGGAATTACACCTTTTACACGGGCAAGTTGTTCTATGGTATGAATGCCCTTCAAACCCAAGTGGTCTGGAGCCACATTGGTTACAATACCGATATCGCAATGCTTAAAACCAAGACCAGCTCTTAACAATCCGCCACGAGCAGATTCTAACACTGCGAAATTTACCGTTGGATCTTTCAATACAAACTCAGCGCTTGCAGGTCCGGTGCAATCACCTTGCATCATCAAACGGTTTTGGATATAAACACCATCAGTAGTTGTGTATCCTACTTTGTAGCCCTTCATTCGCGCCATGTGTGCTATGAGTCGGGTAGTGGTGGTTTTGCCATTGGTACCAGCTACAGCTACAATAGGAATTCTAAATTCTGCTCCAGGAGGATAAAGCATGTCGATCACATGACCCGCCACATTCCTTGGCAAACCTTCGGCAGGAGCAAGGTGCATTCTGAAACCTGGTCCTGCATTTACTTCTAGCACCGCGCCACCTGTTTCGGGCAGAGGTTTACCAATATCAGTTGTCATAATATCGATACCGCAAATGTCTAAGTCTATGATTCTAGCTATTCGCTCAGCCATGAAGATGTTGTATGGATGGACAATGTCGGTAACGTCTTCGGCTGTGCCGCCTGTACTCAAATTGGCGGTGTCTTTTAGCTTGAACATTTCACCTTTTGCAAGAACGGTTTCCAAACTCTTTCCAGCTTCTTTTAAAATACTCAATGTAAGATCATTAACCGTGATCATCGTGAGTACTTTTTCATGTCCGTATCCACGTTTTGGATCCGCGTTTACCACATCAATCAATTGCTGAATGGTGCTTTTTCCATCGCCAATTACGTGCGCTGCGGTGCGCTTTGCAGCAGCCACCAATTTGAAGTCAATGACTAATAATCGATAGTCTTCGCCTGTGATGAATTTCTCTACAATCACCGATCTTGAAACCTTTTGCGCTGCTTCGAAAGCAACAACGGCTTCATCCCAGTTCAATACATTGGTTGTAATTCCTCGCCCATGATTTCCGTTTATCGGTTTCAACACTACTGGATATCCAGTGTACTCAACCGCTTCTTCAAGTCCTGCTAAGCTCTTGATGATTTTCCCTTTAGGAACAGGAACTTCAGCTTCTTCGAGTAAGAATTTGGTATCTTCTTTATCGCATGCTATTTCAACACCAATGTTGCTAGTTTGGCTGGTTACTGTTGCTTGAATTTTCTTTTGATTGACGCCATAACCCAATTGACATAGTGAATATTTATTCAAACGAATCCATGGAATACCGCGTGCTTCAGCTTCTTCTATAATAGATCCTGTGCTTGGCCCAAGGCGAACATCTTCTCTGATCTCGCGCATTTCTTGAATGTCTGCATCCAAATCATAATCAGATCCGTCAATCAAGGCTTCCGCAATGCGAACAGACGCTTTTGCAGCGAATCTTCCAACGGCTTCTTCGGTGTATGCAAATACCACGTTGTACACTCCATCTTCGCCATAGCCGCGTGTTCTCCCAAAACCTACTTCCATGCCGGCCATGCTTTGGATTTCGAGCGCAATATGTTCGATCACATGCCCCATCCAAGTACCTTCTTCTACACGCTTGAAAAAACCTCCAGCTTCGCCAACCGAGCAGCGGTGTGCATACATGTTTGGAAACATAGTCTTAAGTCGATCCAAAAAGCCATCGATGGTATTTGTAGGTCGTTGCTCTAGCTCTTGAATATCGAGCACCATTACAATGAGCTTATGACGTTTTATAGACCAATAATTAGGTCCGCGCATGGCGCGTATTTCGCGAATTTCCATAGGTTTTATTTAGTAGGGTGAGCTGTATTTTGGGTTTAATATTATCGAACTAATGATAGAATTAAATAGTCAACTTTGCAAGCTCAAAAAACACGAAGTAAAATGGCGGTAGCTGTAAGAGGTACTTTGATACCAATTGGGGGGGGCGAAGACAAAGGAGCGAACGAAAAGAGTGGCTTAGATTTTATCAACGAAGGCATCTTGTCGCATGTGGTTCGCGAAAGCGGTGGTACTGACTCAAAAATCATTGTGATCCCTACGGCATCGAGCATTCCGAAAAAAGTAGCAGTAAATTACCTTGATGCTTTTCACAAATTGGGTTGCACCAATGTAGAAGTCGTGTTTATTCCAAAAGCCAGTGTTTGCAAGCAAAAGTCTGTTCAGCAGCAGTTTGAAACGGCAGATTGCATTATGTTTTCGGGTGGCGATCAATCTAAAATAGCAGACAAAATAGGAGGGACGCCAGTTCACGAGATTCTGAAAAGAAGATTGCTAGAAGATGAAATTGTAATAGCAGGAACCAGTGCTGGAGCAATGGCCATGGCGCATGAAATGATTGCTGGTGGAAGCGCTACCGAATCGCTTTTGAAAGGTGCTGTAAACATGAGCAAAGGTTTGGCTTTAATGCCCGAATTGGTAATTGACACACACTTTATAAAGCGCGGCAGATTTGGTCGATTGGCAGAAGCAGTAGCTATTCACCCGCATTTGATTGGTATAGGATTAGCCGAAGACACAGGCATCATCATTAAGCACGGCAACGAGTTTAAAGTAATTGGTTCTGGAATGGTTATCGTATTAGATGCGAGTCATTTAACCCATAATGCTCATGGTCAACTTAAAGTAGGAACCGCCATGAGCATGAGCAATTTAACCACACATATTCTTGCCAATGGCGATCGATTTGAACTAAATGGACGCAAGATTTCGATCTTGCCGATTCACGAAAAATTTGTTTAACTCGAAGTTTTAATCCTTGTAAATCAACACTTCGTTTGTTCCGTTTGACGATTTCTGACCGCGGTACATTCCTTCTGTATTAAAACTCAGGCTAATGTTTCCTTTGGTGTCGATGGCAATTAATCCGCCATCACCACCGATGTTGAGCAAGCGCTTTTGAATCACTTCTTCGCAAGCTTCATGCAGCGGCATGTTTTTGTGCTCTATCAGGCAAGACACATCATAAGCCACCACGCCTCTGATGAAGTATTCGCCACTACCGGTGCACGAAACCGCACATGTATTGTTGTTTGCATAATTGCCAGCGCCAATCATTGGACTATCGCCCACGCGGCCAAATTTCTTATTAGTCATGCCGCCAGTAGAAGTGGCAGCAGCAATGTTACCATGCTGATCAAGCGCCACCGCACCAACAGTTCCAAATTTTTGCTCTTTTTTTTTTGCATGATCTAACTGAAAACTATCAGAATCTTTCACTTCTTGCCATTGTTGATACCTGAAATCGTCATGAAAATATTCGCTTGGCTCAAACGCACAACCTTGGCTTTTTGCAAATTCCTCTGCACCAGCGCCTGTCAAGAATACATGCCCCGATTTCTCCATTACCAAACGTGATAATGCCACCGGATTTTTAACCCCACTCACTGATGAAACAGCGCCAGCTTCCAAGGATTTTCCATCCATGATAGAAGCATCCATTTCATGCGTGCCTGCATTGGTAAAAACAGCTCCTTTTCCAGCATTAAAAAGGGGAGAATCTTCCAACGACTTCACCGCAATTTCAACTGCATCAATGGCTGTTTTACCTTCCTTAAGGGCTTCATAACCTAGGTCTAACGCTGTTTGCAACGCAGCCTTATAGTTTGCCTCTTTTTCAGCGGTCATCAAACTTTTTAAAATGGTGCCCGCGCCACCATGAATGGCTATTGCAAAAGGTTTTAGATTCATATTTTATTGATAGATTAATCTTTCACAATAGTCGTTCTTTTCAGAAAATCAGAATTAAGTATTTCATCCAAAATAATCAGATGCTCAAATTTTCTGGCTTAATCCAAATCTTACCAAAAGAGGCATTGGCTACATGGCATATAATTTAGCTGAAAACCACTATTGTCATACCGAATATTGTGGGCATAAATTTGGGTATAATTTAAAATTTAAACCCTTATGCAAATCTTACCTTGGAAAGAAGTTCCAGTTTATAACGGAGGTTCTTGGAAACAAATTACCGATGATGGAGTGTACTCTGCCGCGGGCTATCTTCACCCAGAATGGATAAAGACATTTAAACATGATGAAAAAAACTATCAAGCAGTTTTGGTCAATCACTTTCCAGTTCAATTTGCTTCGATGGGGCATTCCCAACCTAGCCAATTTGGAAGTGGGTTGACCGCCATTGGTGGATCAATGTCTCAGTTACTAACTCAGCTACGACTCCTTCTCGATAAACCACAAGTACCTCCTAAAGGAGGTGGTGGAGGAACAGGTGGAGGTGGAGTTCATCACCCACCCACATACGCCAGTTTGTATGAAAAAATAAATGAATTGGCAGATCTCAATTCTGCTCAAATGTCCAGATTTCATACCGATAAATTTGACGACTTTCTTTACCAAGAACCACGAGTAAATGAGTTAATTGAAGAGATTACCTTAGAAAGTGACTTTCTTGCTTTTGAAGCTGCCACAAAAGACAACGGTCAAGTGCATGCCGAAGTTGTTTTTGAAACTATTGCTGCAATAACTGGAGTTGTTTCACTCGTTGGTACAGTATGGGGCGCCATTTCTAGCATGCAAAATGATCCTGGAATTCTTCAATCACCGTGGGGCGATTATTCTAATAGTGATGGTTCATTAACGCATATTTATTCTGAGTGGTATCAAGGCAGTGCTGTGCGATTGAAGTGGGTTTGGGGAAACAATGAGCGAAGTGTGTTCATTAAGAAAAGAAGTGCGCAACTTCAATCAATGAAAGATGTAAGGCAGCTTAGAGATCAAGCCAAAGGCAAACTACCTAAAATTGCTAAACCAGGAACTGTTGTTTCATTTCAAGATTTCATGAAAATGGATGTAATAAAGCCAAAAGCAAAAGAAAGTGGGAAACTGCCTTTTGAGTTGGCTGAGTTAAAATATTTTACAGGTCATAATGAGATTGAGCCAATGGATATCAATCCGTTAACTGATTGTCCTTTTCATGTTAAAGACGGCTTGATGAGAGCTCGAAATTACATTCAGCAATATGCGAATGAGATACAAATGCTCTCAAGTAGGATTCCATCTCAACATGATTGGGCTAAAACGCTAATCTCAAGTTTTGCAATAGATATTGGGGTGATTTTATCTGCTTGGGGTGCTGTGCCGCCTGTGGGTATTGGGGCAGGAATTTTCATAGCAGTTAATCGTTTAAGCCGATTAGAACAAGACTTTGAATTAATGGCCTTGATTGCAGAAGTAAGAACGTATAAACACGCCATTTCAGAATGGGGTCAATACGTAGAGCGACTTAGAGGTTCGTACCCAGCTTGCTTTTAGAACTCAATTTTTATCTAAAGGCCGCCAACCTAGGTGGCCTTTTTTTATGTTTCGTTTTTAGGTATTTTATGTGTTGTCTAATTTGTTGAATTTCAATTCAATTCGTATTGAAAATGAGAGTGAATCACACCAATTCTCGTTACAACTTCCTTTTTAATCGTTCGATTGAATGGACGATTAGAATTGTCTTTTTTTGACATTCAGGATTTTGTATACTAAATAATCGAACCATATGAAAACCATTTACGGTATAGTCGCTTTAGCTTGTATTTTGACCCTGAGTCATTGTAAAAAAGAAGAAGCAGTAAAAGGATGCATGGATGCTTCCGCTGCAAATTACAACGAGATAGCAGCGGAAGATGATGGCAGCTGCATCTATAGTTCTAAACCAAAAATAACCATTGAGAGCCTAGTTCGGAGCAGGAAGTTGCAGACGATAATAAACTGCGATTTACTATAAATTATACCGATGATACACGGTTTGTTTCCACACAAATCACAGTTACATCAAGCATTACAGGGGGTAGTGCATACATAGATCAGGAAAGAGCACTGGATGGCACATGTGACGAAATTGACCTTTTGATTGATCTTCCACAATTCAACTTATTAGGCGAGGACCTATTGGTTGTGAAGGCTACAAATGATCAAGGTAATGAAGAGTTAAGCGACCTCGATTTTACTATTATAGACAACACCAATCCAGTGATTACAGTAAATGAAGTGTTTGCGCAATCGCCCAATGCAATTGGAACCCCATTCTCAAGATTTGACTATTCAGTTACCGATAATTATGAGCTGAGTTTGGTGAAGCGCGAGATCTTGAAAGTGGACGGTAGCGGCAATGAAACAGGGTTGTATTATAGCTCTGAAACCAACATTCCTTTGTTTGAAAAAACGCACAATTACTCGGTAGATTTTGAACTTACAAGCGGAAATGAGGGAGCGAATTATAGAGCAAGAATCACTGCTACAGATGCAGCAGGTAATGTGGAAATTTGGACTTCAGCTGTGATGAAGCTTTAGTATTTAAAGTCAAGGCATTCCTTCAAAAATGAATCTATTCTTTTAGTGAAATAATCTCACAACTTCCTGAAGTAATTTCAAACGTGCCTTCGTACAAATCAAGGTCACCAAAACCATTTTCTGAAGCTTCCCATCGGTAAGAACCTACTGGTAGCTCAAATGTGTATTTATCATCACAATTGGTTGGACTCGGATTGTTGTTGAAATAGATAGAAGCATACTCTTCGGT
>CAZWXC010000107.1:0-7374 GCA_964637935.1 uncultured Flavobacteriales bacterium
CTAATGCTCCATTTCTTTGTCCTTTGCAGCTTACATTGTTTATTAAACCAATGCTTGCATTAAGATTTGATGGCGAAAGATTGATAGTAGCTGTTGCAGTAGTGCTGCAATTATTAGCATCCGTAATGGTGGCTACATAAGTGCCAGCAGCTAAACCAGTTACTGTAGCCGTGGTAGCTCCATTTGGCCAAGCGTAAGAATATGGAGTTGTTCCACCAGTCGCATTTAAAGTTGCTGTTCCATTATCTGCTTCAGCACAAGATTGGTTTACCGTGTTTGTAATACTTGCAACTAACTGTGTGGGCTGCGCTAAGATTGCGGTAGCTGTATTTGTACAACCTGATGCATTTGTAACAGTAAGGTTATATGTGCCAGCCGCAAGGTTTGAATTAGTTGCCGTTGTACTTCCGTTGCTCCATAAGTACGTATATGGACCTGTATTTCCCGATACGCTTGCAGAAATTTGTCCTGTGCTGCTTCCAAAACAAACGGCATTGGTAGGAGTGAGGGTAATTGATATTGGATTAACAGTTGGTGCTATGGTTATTGTGGAATCAATAGTACAACCATTTGCATCAGTAGCTGTAACAGTGTATGAACCAGAACTCAAGTTAGTAGCTGTAACTGCTGATTGTCCATTGCTCCAAGCATAAGTGTAAGGAGTTGTTCCTCCGTTTATGCTTATTGCAATGCTAGCATTGCTACCACCAGCACAAGCATTTGGTGTTACATTAATAGAAGCTACAGTTAATGCAATCGGCTCAGCAACTATTGCAGTTTCTGATTGCGAACAGCCATTGGCATCTGTTACAGTAATGGTGTAAGATGCTGCGCTCAAACCAGTGAGATTTGATGTTGTTTCGGTGGTGTTCCAAGCATAAGAATATGGGGTAGTTCCTCCGCTAACAATTGTGTTAATGCTACCTGTTGAGCCACCATTGCAAGCAACATCAGTTGGGGAAAGTGAAACAGTCATTGCGGCTGGATTAATTACTTCAAAAGAAGCCGTGTCTGAACATCCAACAGCATCGTTTACAGTTAGTATATAGGTGCCAGCGGCAACATTGTAGATACTGTCATTGTTAGAGCTGTTGCTCCAGTTAAAAGATAATGCTCCAGTTCCTCCTGTACCTGAACCAGCAAGAATTGCCTCACTAGCTCCAAAGCAAGTTAGACCTTGTACTTGTGTAATTGCAGCCGCAAGGTTGCTAGAAACAAGCGTTAATGTTGCATTATCTGTTGCAGTACACCCACTGCCATCAGTAATGGTCACGGTATAAGTTCCTGCTGCTATTCCTGAGTTTGCTGCTGATGTAGCTCCATTGCTCCAAGCGTAGCTATAAGTTCCACTTCCGCCTTGACCTGAGGCGTACATAGTACCATTATTTACTTCAACACAACTTTGTGAAGTAACGCTATCGATGCTGGCTGTTAATAGAGCTGGCTCATTTAGAGTTACTACCAATGAATCGTAACAACCATTATTGTCAGTCACAGTAACTGTATAGGTTCCAGCTGTGAGTCCAGTAATATTGTTTGAAGTTGATCCAGTATTCCAGCTCATAGAATATGGTCCAGAACCTCCTGTTGCTGTCACACTAATGCTACCATCTGAAGCTCCATTGCAGCTTGGGTCTGTAGAAGTGTTTGTAATAATTACATCCACATTCACACCAATGTTAACAGCTGTAGTATCGGTACATCCGTTACCATCTGTTACAGAAACTACATACGTGCCAGCATATAAGTTAAATGCTAATGCATTTGTTGTTCCACTTGGCCAAGAATAATTGTATGGTGATTGTCCGTTTGATCCAAATACCGCGGCATAGCCATCATTTGTAGTATTACAGGTGGCATTGCTTACAGAAAGTACGTTCAACAATGGTTGTGAAAATACATCTACAGTTACTGTATCAAACTGTGTACAACCAAAGAAGTCAGTATACTGAACGCTATATGGTTGAGTAGATGCAGGTGTTGCCGTTACAGAGTTTCCTGTTGCCGTATTCAAAGAAGAACTTGGGCTCCAGCTATAGTTGTTGTTAGCAGCTCCACTTACTATAATGGCTGTGCTTTCACCAGAACAAATTGGGTTGTTTGCTACTGTGAAATTCAAACCAAAACTTGGCGCAACAGTGATTGTGATACTGTCACAAGTGCTGTAGCACCCATCAAGGTAGTTAATAGAATAAAATTTTCTGGTGCTAGAGGGCGAAACCGAAATAGTTGGTCCACTGCCGATTGCCAGGTTGGTATCGGTTTGGCATCCATTTTCAAACCAAAAAGTTCTTTGGTTAGATGTTGGAAATGAAACTTCAATGTATGCTTCACCATAATGTGCTAACGCACTACAATAATCCATTCCATAATTGTAAAGTGCAAGTTGCAACGAGCCATTTGAAATCCAAGATTGCATAAGCGACTGTGACACCGTAAATGTTTGGCTTACATATCCATTGCAATAGGTGTTGGGCATAGCTGTGGTAGCTCCGATATAATAGTTGTTTTCTCCAAATACTTGAAGATATTCACTTGATATTGATCGGTCACCTTGAAAATAAACAGTTAGAGTTGCGTTGCCCAAAATTTGCGTTGGAACACTAAGGACATTTAAACTAAGGGTCTGGTTAGATGCCGAAAAGGTTATTGTGTTAGTTGTTCCTGTAAAGGTTGATGTGCCTGTTCCGTTTGCACCATTCACCGCTGTGATTGTAGTTGAATTGCCTGGGCAAATAAACCCGTTACTCGTGGTTAATGGTCCAGCAGCTGATATTGCCTGAGGCGAAGTGATATCAATAGAATCAATTCTTTCACAAGCGTTGGCATCAGTAATGGTGATTGAATTGAAATCTCCATTCAAAGCGCTTGCAGTATCATTGGTTTCGCCACTTTCCCACAAATAGGTATATGGACCAACTCCGCCAGAGGCAACTACATACGCACCACCATCTGTGGCTTCAAAACAAGTTGCACTTTGGGTTTGTGTGAGTGATGATGAAATGGCCGTAGGTTCGGTAAGGGTAAATTCTATTGGTACCACACATGCATTTGAACCAGTTACCGAGACGCTGTAAGTTCCAGCTGTTAAACCAGAAATACTATCGTTCTCACTACCATTTGACCACAAGTATGAATATGGTGAAACCCCACCCGAAACATTTAAACCGATGTTTCCTGTTGAATCGCTGTTGCAAAGAACATCAGTTTGTGAGGTAGAAACAACCGGTGATTGAATTACAGTAAATGTAACGGTATCATAGCAAGAAGTAATACCATCGGTCACAGATAATGTGTATGTAGTGGTGGTGTCTGGGCTTACAAACAAGAATGAATTAGTATCGCCATTACTCCAAGAAAATGACAAATTGCTGATGGTATTTCCATAATATAAATCGGTTCCATCAGCCTCGAAAAGAGATTCTATATTTACGAGAGACGAGCCCAAATAGAATGAACCTTCAGAATATCCATACCATTTTTCTTTCCAAGGAGAATAAGCGAACATGGAAGAGGTTCCTGGAGTGGTACTCAATAATTGAGTATATGTACTATTTTGAATATCAAATCGATAAATGGCACTGCTAAATCTTGAAATTAGGCTATAACTATCTCCATTGCACTCTGCTACACCCCAAAATGTGTAAATATCAGAACCATAGATAGATAAGGAGAATGTACCAAGCGTGGTAACTTCACCATCAGACAAATCTATCTTGTAGAAAGTATTGTTCCAATCTGTCCAAATGATTACAAAGCCTTCACCAGCAAAAATCCCGTTATAGTAGCAGCAAGATGGACTCCAAGAAATACTCTGTGAAAGGTTCAGTGTTGAGGTATAATTTCCATTGGCATCCATTTTACGAATGGCATTAACAGTTGTAGTGTTATAATAGAAATCAGTGCTGCCGGTTTGCCATAGTGTATAAAGCTGTCCGTTTGATAAGTCACTGAAAATACCATCTCTTCTGATGTTCAAATCAGTCATTGTGCCACCACTAATGTCGTTTGCGTCAAAACGATACAAACCACCTGATGCATTGTAATAGATGTAGTTTTGAGTTACAGCTATTCCACCGAGGTCATCATCAAATGTTTGTCTTGAAGAAACATTGTTGGTAGTCAACGTTTGAATATTTAAACCGCAAAAGCTATTTGATGGATACAGTAAAATTGAATCAGCTGAACATACTGTTGTGTCAGGCACGTTTAATCTAGCGTCTACAACGCTAACTAGAACCGTATCTGTCGCACTACAGCCATTGCTATTGGTTACTTTCAACCACTCAGAGCCTGAGTGCGAGAAATAAGCATTTTGAGTCGTTTTTCCATTACTCCATAAATACGAACTGGCGCCAGATGGTCCAGAAATGATGGTGCTATCTACGTTGCAGGCAGAAACAGTATCAGCAATATTAATAGTTGGCAAAGCATTAACACCAATAGATACGGTATCGTAACAAGTTGATATTCCGTCTGAAACTATTACGCTATAGTTTGTTGCTGTGGAAGGAGATACAGAAATTCCAATGGAGGTTGCACCACTGCTCCATAAATGAGTAGAAGTAGCTCCTGCGCCTGTGGCACCGCTTACGGTGGCATTTGCGTATCCCACACCTTCAGATGCAGACTGGCCAACAATTCCTGAGCCTTCAAAACTGTTATACCACCTATTGTCTGAGGCTGAGTAAACAAAACTGCCCCAGTCTCCACTTAGCGAATAACTTGGCGTAAGAGATGTATTTAGCGATACCGTGTTTGAGGCAGTGCTGTATTCATAAAAATAACTTCCATTTCTATAGATAAAGGAGTATTCGTTATTGGCATTACATTCTGCAATACCCCACGATGCCCAGTTTTCGGTTGATGTGTATGAAATGAAAAGGTTGTTGTTGAGCGTGGTAACAACTCCAGTATTCAAATCAATTTTGTATAAGTCGTCAAGTGTTGGGTTATAAACTCCAACAAATCCGTTACCTGCAAGAATGAGAGAGCCATAAGGTAAATTCAACGTTTGCGAAAGCGTTATTGTGTTGCCAAGTGTCAAATTCTGGTCTACCTCGCGTATGGCATTAATGCTTCCATAATTAAAGTTGCCAGAAGATGTGCTCCAAAAGGTATAAAGCGAAGAAGTAGCCAAATCGGTAAACAGACCATCCATTTGGGTTAGATAACTAACCACACTCAATGTTGCTTTGCTGATTTTAACTGTTGCACCGTCTTTCTGTGCATAAATGAAGTTGTTATCTACTGCAATTCCCCCTCTATCGTCATATGAACTGCTTATGGTCACTGCGCCAACACCTGTGTTGGTCATTGCAGTCATTTCAAAATAACAGCTTGAGCCAATGGCGTATAGATCAAGAGTGTCTCCAAAACATATACTTGTGTCACCAGGTGTAATGTTCGCATTTACAATACTTAGAAAGGTTGAGTCGACAGAAGTGCAACTATTGTTATCTGTGGTGGTAACGGTGTAATAACCAGCAGTTGTTGGGCTGATACTAGCAGTTGTAGCACCAGTATTCCAAGCGTAACTCGCTATACCAGTTGTAGTTGCGTTGATAGTAGTTGATCCGCCAATACAAGTAGAAGTTGTATCAGAAAGCGAAGGCGCGATAGGGGTAGTTCCTGTTACAACCACCGTGTCAGCATCAGAGCACACGCTGTTGCTTATTGTAAGTGAGTATGTTCCAGGCGTTGAAATATTAATGTTTTGTGTATTCGAGCCGTTTGACCAACTATAGCTTGTAGCTCCTGCAGGTCCTGAAAGTTGAGTACTTGATCCTGTACAAATCGTTTGAGCAGCACCTAGTTCTAGCGCTGGAAGATTGATGATGATGTTTGTGCCATTGTCGCTACCCGTATAGGCTGGGCTTGAAGAAACTACGCGAATTCTGTAGTTTGAGCCAAAAGGAGTACTTGTAGGAATGGTTGCAGAAATGGTAGATGCCGTAGTGCTTGTTACTGATCCAATGTTAGTCGGTGAGCTAAAACTTCCACTGGCATTAGAAAGCTGAGCAGTAAATACGTTTCCTGTAAAGAAGTTAATAGTATCGGTAGTGTAATTAACCGAAACACTTGAACCACTACAAAATGGGCCCGAAATACTTGACGTTGAAATACCTGTTTCTATCACATCATAGCCCAACCAAGAAGTGCCATTATTGATAAAAATTTTATTGTTTGCATAGCTTACTCCATATGAAGTTTGATATGGTGCAGAAGTAGGTAATTGACTAAAACCAACATAGTTACCCGTTGCTTTGCTAAAGAACAACGCCCTGTAAGATTGATAATCATAAACCACATACTCTTTGCCTGAACATCCAGTGTAACCAACAAAATAGGCATTGAGATAAGATAAAGTTGTTCCTGAAAGTGTGACAGTGCCTATTTGAGTTCCATTGGTGCGGTTATAGCGGTAAATGGTGCTGCCACTTTTGTAAATAACCTCGTTCGCATCATAGTCATAATCGCCTTGAGCATAAGTTGCTGGCTGGTTGTAACCTGTGTAGATGTTAGTTGCTGTACCCGTAGCGTTACCTGAGGCATCTGTTGAAATTGTCCACAAACCAGAGCTGCTCGATCCATTGGTTTCTAATTGATTCAAGTTTGTATTCCACCAAATACCACACTTATAAGGCGATGGATATACAGTAGAAACAAGAGAACCAGCATTGTTGTAGGTCATTAAAGCGGCTCCTGATCCGCTTATAGTGCTGTAATAGCGCTGGTTTACAGGATTCCAGCCTACACTAAACTCAGTGCCTGTAGTTACACCGCCCGTAAGTGAAGTGGTTTGAGATGCGTTAGAAATGATTGTGCATTGTGACCAAATACTTGATAATGACAAGAATAAGGCGGTGAATAGAAGTAAAATTCTTTTCATTTGATATGGATAAATTGAAGACTTAATCGAAGCTTTTTGCGATGGCGAAGTTGCGAATTCGCATGTTTACTTTTTGTTAATTAACAAGTGTTCCCTAAACGCACCAACTCTCTCTATGGTTGGCTTTTGAGCATAATAAGTTTACCTGATACATCAGGTAACGAGATAAAAATGAAGTCTGTTTGGTTGAAATTGGAAAAAACTGGAATTATTATCCAGCCCAAGTTTCTCTATCTAAGCTTCGGTATTGTATTGCTTCGGCTAAATGTTCAGGCAATATGCGCTCAGAACCAGCTAAATCGGCAATGGTTCTAGCAACTTTCAAAATACGGTCATAAGCTCGTGCCGAAAGACCCAAACGCTCCATTGCTCTTTTGAGCAATGCTTGGCCGGCAGTATCAATTTCACAGTATTGATTAATCATTTGCTTGCTCATTTGAGCATTAGCGTAAATACCCGCATTGTTTTCATAGCGTTTGTTT